>JBGTKH010000001.1:0-13886 GCA_041744735.1 Pirellulaceae bacterium
GGCTCGCCAAGCGGTTCTGGTTCAACGATTACGGCACCTACGGCAAACATTTCGACGCCAACAATTGGATCGACACACGCGACCAGCAGGACGAGCGCGACGTTGTGCAAATCGAATCATGATGGGCGCGAGAACCGATGCCGCCGGAGCAAATCCGGCGGCATGAAGTTTAGCATTTATCTTTTCAGCCAACTCACTCGATATTCGATTCCCAGCCGCTCGAACAGGAACGCATACACGTCGACCGTCTGCTCGATCCGCTCGGACAAAGCCGTGCCGGCGCCGTGGCCGGAGTTGGAACTGGTGCGCAGCAGAATCGGTTCGCCGGATGCCGAAGCGGTTTGCAGCCGCGCGGTCATTTTGCGGGACTGCATCGGATCGACGCGCGGATCGTTGGCGCCGGTCAAAAACAAGACGGCGGGATAACGTGCCCCGTTTTCGACACGATGATACGGCGAGTAAGCATGCATCGCGCGAAAGTGGTCGGGATTTTCGACCGTGCCGAACTCGACGATGTTGAACGTGCCGTTCGGCGAGAGTTCGACTCGCAGCATGTCGTAAATGCCGACGTGCGAGACGACGGCCCGCAGCAACTCGGAATGCTGCGTCACTGTCGCGCCCATCAGCAGGCCGCCGTTGCTGCCCCCTTCGATCGCCAGCTTCGACGGCGACGTGTAGCCGCGGGCGATCAGATGCTCGAGCACGGCCGCAAAATCATCGAAGACGTTTTGTTTGTTCGTCAAGTTTCCTTGCCGGTGCCACGGTTCGCCGTACTCGCCGCCGCCGCGCAGATTCGCAACGGCGTAGATGACTCCCTGCTCCAACAACACATACTTCGCCGCATTGAACGACGGCGTGACGTTCGACCCATAGCCGCCGTAACCGGTCACAACCGCCGGATTCGACCCGTCCCGCTTCGCGCCGGCCGGCATGATGATGTTGACGGGAACCTTCGTGCCGTCCTTCGACGTCGCAAACTCGCGCACGACTTTCATGCCGCTGAAGTCGACTGGCGAGTGAGTGGCCAGAGCCGTCTTCTGCGTCTCTCCCGTGCGTGCATCGAATCGATAAAAGGCGGGCGGCTCGAGGAACGACGTGTTGCTAAACAGCACGTCGTCACCTTCCAATCTCGTCAGCCCGCCGACCGCGGAATGCGAAAGCTGCTTCGGCCCCGCCAGTTGTTTTCCAGCGTGATCGAACACGCGCAGCTCCGACGGTCCGCCCATTTGATACAGCACGTACAGCAGATTGCTCGTGGCCAACACACTGGGCGGATTGCGATAGAAGCTGGTGACGACCGTGTCCGGCCCTTCGGGAATGATCGTCTCGGCGCTGCTCAGATCGGCCTTGGAAACCGGCACGCGCACGACCTTGCCGCGCGGCGCGTCTTCGCGCGAGATCAATAACAGGTCGTCGTGCGGACCGAACGTGGCCTGTACGACTTTGTCTTCGAAGTCACTGAACTTTCGCCACTGACCGTCAGGCGATCGCAAGTAAAGAGCGAACTGGCCGCCGTCGCCGTTCTGCACGGTCGCCAGCAACGTGCCGGTCGGCTCGTGTATCTCAAACTGAATCTCCGCAATCCTAGGAAAATCTCTCCCCAGTTCGTAACGGTCAGC
This sequence comes from Pirellulaceae bacterium, assembly GCA_041744735.1. Lineage (GTDB taxonomy): Bacteria > Planctomycetota > Planctomycetia > Pirellulales > Pirellulaceae > JBGTKH01. The sequence continues at coordinate 1,620 of JBGTKH010000001.1, forward strand.
TTTCGTCGGTGTGCCGAGTCGATGGAAATACACCTGCTGATAGAAATTCAAATCCTCGGCCGGCCGTTCGCCCTCGCGCGGATGGCGCGTGTAGAAGAAGCCGCTGCTGTCGGGCATCCACACCAGATCGCCGCCCGCCGTGCCCGTGTTGACTCGCGGGATGACCTCGAACACCTCGCGCCCGGTGGCAGTCTCGAAGATGTGAACATCGCCCGATTCATCGCCGCCACGCGACAGAGAAACGGCCACGAGCTTTCCATCCGGCGAGGGCTCGTGCCAATCGATCGACGTCGTTGCCGCGGCGTCCATCTCGTTCGGGTCGACCAGCACGCGCGCCGCGTCCGGCTCGTCCGCCGACGACATCACGATCAGAAACGGCTGCTGCTTCGGCGGCTGCCGCTTGATGGCGAACAGCTTTCCGCCGCGATACGCCAAGCTTGAATAGCCAACCGTCTTCGCCGCCATGATTTCCGTGACGCGAGCTCGAATCGCCGCCACGTGCGGCAACCGGTCGAGAAACTCGCGGGCGTGCGCGTTCTGAGCGTCGCTCGACTCCCGCACCCGCTGGTCGTTCCAGTCTTCCAGCCAACGGTAGTCGTCCGCCACTTCGACTCCGTGATAGGTATCGGTCACACGTTGTTTATTGGTTTCCGGTGGCATCGCAAGAGCAGCCGAGTATGAGAGGCAACAGAGCAGCGCGGTCAATGAAACAAATCGCATCGGGCACACCATCGAGTCAGTTGCGCGGGCGTTGGTAGCGTAAGCGGAACTCACGGCTCTCGCAAGAGTCGCCCAATCTACCAGTGGTGCCACGCGAACCGGCGGGAGTCAGCAAGTCACGTGGGACGGCGTGACGGTGGACGGCGAGATCGACGAAGTAGTCCTCCGCGACGCCCAGAACAACGTGCTGGCCATCGGCGAACTGGACCCGCAACTGCCCGACCCCGGACCGTGACGGAATTTTTGATTGTTGATTTTTGATTTTTGATTTTCGTGGGCACCGGTGTCTCGATCGAAATTCGCAAATCGAAAGTCGTGCCCCCGGAGCCCTTCCGATTTCGCGCGTGCCGGCCCGTTGGACGTCACAGTCGAGGGCTGAAGCGCATGCCACGGGCTTTGGCCGTACACTTTCGACTTCAACCTCAAACGTTGCGGTCGCACCGGCGGCCGGTCACAACTCCTGTGAACTGCGACTTCCGTTCGCCCCCAGCCATGCCGTGCCCCGCCACGGTTTCCGCAACGCTTGGGGCACCAGTCGCTTCGTCCTGTGCCTCTCCCACCCCCACAATTCCTGCCGCAGCGACTATTCGCACCGGGTCCGTGGTGATACAATCACCGCGGCCACACGTCCCGCGTGCTCCGCGGCCCAGTTCAACCGGATTTTATCGTAGCTCGCTCCGAAGACTCCGCGATGGGCGATAAAACACTTTACGTACGCCAACACTATTCCCGTCTATGAGCAACCATCTCACAATCATCCCGTCGGACCATGCCAACGTCCCGAGTGACATCGAGAGTAGCATCTCCACGTTAAATGCGCCGCTCAGTAGCTTCCTGTCCCACGTCGGTTTGCCCACCGAGAACTTGCTCAGCCCAATTGACGAACGCCGCAAGGTGATTCAAGCTCTCGAATCCGTTCTCGAAGTCCTTGAAGTCGAAGACCGAGCCCGCGCCACCTACATCTCGAAATTTACAATCTGCGTTACGGTTGGCCTGTTTGACGGTGCGCTGTCGTTTCTCTGGGACGAAACGATCAAAGCTCTGCGCAACAAGGTAATCGGATTTGACATCGACTACTTCTACTCGATTGCCGAGTCAATCTCTTCACGGTATCGCGGCCTCTCCAATCCAGACGACATCGTCGCAATTGGGGAACACGACTTGTTGGAGATTTGTCGGCGCATTGGTTTGATTGACGACATCAATCACCGCCGCCTCGACACAGTCAACTATTTTCGCAATCACGCATCAGCAGCACATCCAAATGACAATATACTTTCGGGCATTGAACTTCTCGGCTTTCTTGAGAACTGCCTCAAGTATGCAATCTGTGCTCCGGTCGAGCATTCCGTCATTCAAGTCAAACGCTTCTTAGAGAACGTTCGACAGCACGTGATTCCTTCAGTCGACTACCCGGCAATTTGGGCAGAGATTGAGCATCTTCCGCGGCAGAGAATCGAAGACATCCTTCAGACATTGTTCGGCATGCACGCTGACCCTCGTATCGATCAAGCAGTAATAAACAACGTTCGTGGCCTCGTACCGCGTATATGGGCGCTTGTCAGCGAAGACCTGCGATTCAAACTCGGTGCCAAATTCGGGTACCACCGTGCGAACGGCGACGTCGCTCGACGAGACCGAGTTCAGGAATTCCTTACAGCTGTCGATGGGAACACGTATAAAGATGAAGACAGCCTTGGTGCAGAATTAACGGAGAAACTCCAGCATCTACGCACAGCGCATTATTCCACGAACAACTTCTACAACGAGTACCCACACGCTCAGGCGATTGCGCAGTCGCTGCCGCCTGCCGGTATTCCGCGTTCGGCGCGCCACGATTTTGTCAAAGTCGTCACCACATGCGCGATCGGCAACGGGCACGGTTATCGGCAAGGTGTCGATGAAAACGCAATGCCGTTGTACAATCAGTTCATTGGGCGTTTTGGTGATGCGGAGATTTCAACATTCGTGGCTCTGTTTAGTGATCACGAATTCATCGGTGATCTTCACCGCGACAAGGCAAAGAACCGTGCCTTGTTGCTTTGCCGACACTTGCATGGCAAGACGTCCAGTGTCCTCTTGCAAAACGTTCTCGATATTCTGATCGCGGCACCGGTGATCACTCACGTTCACAACGCAACTGACTACAAACGAGCTGTCCAGAAGGTTGCCTAAACGGGTCGCCGGACGGATTGCAGACTCCCCGTCTCGGCGGGGTGGCCCTGTTCAATTTCGCGATGTACGTGGCGGCTGCAAGCCGCGAATCTCCAAGGTCGAGAACTGCTTGCCCTGCCCGAGAACGATCACGCGCACGAGGTGATTGTTGGTGTCGGCCACGTACAGCTTGCCCCGGCCGGTGGTAAAACGGCTGATCCAAGGCTGTGGGCGGGTTTCGTTCTGTCGGGTGCCGGGATTGATCCGGCTGCGAAATTGATTGAGACTGGCAAGGGCCAATGATGCTCGTCGAGAAGTGGCCACAGCCCCGCACGATGAGAATGGAATCCGCATGAAGCCCATCAGTCAGAAGCCGGCCGAGCCGCAGCGCTCGGCGGGTTGGGAGTGGTTGCTGTGCGGCGTGTTGCTGTCGGCCACGATGTTGAATTACGCGGATCGCCAGGCGCTGCCGATGATGGCGGCCCGCGTCAAGACGGAACTGAAACTGAACAACCAACAGTACGGCCAGGTCGAAGGCATCTTCGGGCTGGCGTTCGGCGTCGGGGCGCTCGTGTGTGGAATCTTGGCGGACTGGATCAGCGTCCGCTGGCTGTTTCCCCTGTTGATGTTGGCTTGGTCGGCGGCCGGATTTGCGACAGGGTGGGTCGAGACGTTCTCGGCACTCTGGGTCACACGCATGATGCTCGGGCTGTTCGAAGCGGGGCATTGGCCGTGTTCGCTGCGCACCACGCAGCGCGTGTTTCACCCCGCGCGGCGGCCGTTGGCCAACAGCATCCTGCAGGGTGGAGCACCGATCGGAGCCATCCTGCCATCGCTGTTGATTCTGATGTTAGTGACGGACGAGGCGGGCAGTTGGCGGCAGGTCTTTTGGTACTTGGCGCTGTGGGGCGTGCCGTGGGCGATCGTATGGCTGGTCGCCGTGCGAGCCTCGGACCTCGAGCGGCCGGTGCTGCAGACGGTCGATGCCGATCAGGGCGGTGAGGCACTGATGCAGGAACTTCCCTTCTTTCGAATCCTGCTGACGCGCCGCTTTTTGTTGCTGCTGTTTGTCGTCATGTGCATCAACCTCACTTGGCACTACGTCCGTGTTTGGATGCCCATCGCGCTGGAAGAGAACCTGGGCTACACGTCCGCGCAAGTGCAAAAGTTCTTCATTGCCTATTGGACGGCGACCTTCATCGGCAGTTTGTCCGCCGGTTGGCTGACCAGCCAGTTGGCCAAGCGAGCGTGGCCCGTGCACAGTGCGCGGCTGGCGGTGTTCTTCGGCTTCAGCGTGGTCACGTCGCTGGCAGCCGTGGCCGCGTTTCTGCCGGGCGGCTGGCTGTTTGTCGGCATCATGCTGTTGATCGGTTTCGGATCGCTGGGGCTGTTTCCAATCTATTATTCATTGAATCAGGAACTGTCGGCCAAGCATCAAGGCAAAGTCGGCGGGTCGCTGGGCTTTGCCGCCTGGTTCATTCTCTACTTCATTCATCCTCGCATCGGCTGGCTGATGGACAACTTTCCGGATCGACGGCCGTACCTCTTTGCCGCGGTCGGCCTGCTGCCGCTGATCGCCTGCGCCGCATTGGCCGTACTGTGGGGCCGCCGGCCGGAACAGCATTGAACATCTGATTCAAACTGTGACATTCGGCGGCGGCTGTTCGTCCTGCTTTCCACGCACGGCCAAAAACCGTTCGTCGGGCAGGATCATGGACGACACGCGCAGGCCGAACTTGTCGCCCACCTTCACGGCTTCGCCGACGGCGACCGGTTGATTGCCGACTTCCAGGCTGAGCGCCTCGTCGCACGGTTTGTCGAATTGGATTAGCGAACCCGGGCCAAGCTCGATGATGCGGCTGACCGGCTGCTTCGCCCTGGCCAACGTCACGACCACCGGCACTTTAATCTTCAGCAAGCTGCGAGCGTACACCGGCAATTGCCGCAATCGCTGCTCGATCGCGTCTCTTGAAGCGGCAGCGTCAGGTCTCAATTCCGGCATGGGAACACACGAGGCATCGTGGCGGCGTCAGAAGAATCGCGGCTGGTCCGGCAGCCGCGTAAACAGTCCCTCCTCTCAGTTATCGGCCGATCAATCGGCAAACTTTGCCTAGAGTAAGCCGTGCCAGGGTTTCCGTTTACCTAATTCGGCGGCTCTGCGGGCATGCGATGTTGGCGGTCTACGTGTCGTACAGCCCGTTCCCCGGTGGAAAGAATGCCAAACCATACGGTTGGTAATCGACGCGGTTCGATCCGATGTGGTTACCAGCGGCATCAAAGCGATGAAGCACCGACACAAGTCTTCGTTGATGCGTTTCGAGGAAAAACGTAAATCCGACGTACTGACCACCGGAGGCCGTCGTACAAGGGCTTGTTGCAATCGGGCGACAGTGAGTCAGAATGGTGGGGCATGACTGCCTCGTGATTGGCATATTATAAACGCGTCCCAACCTAGGTTCCTCATTCCTCTTGTTAGTTGGAGATAGCCGCCCATGAACCGCCGAATTGCTTTGTGTCTGCTGATTGCTGCGGTTGGCGTCTGCGGCGGCCGGGGGCTCGCCGCGCCTCGCGAGCGGCCGAATGTGGTGTTCTTTCTGGTCGATGACTTGGGCTACATGGATGTGGGCTGCAACAACCCCGAGACGTTTTACGAGACGCCGAACATCGACCGGCTGGCTGGCGGCGGGATGCGGTTTACCAATGGGTACGCGGCTAATCCGGTGTGCAGCCCGACTCGGTACAGCATCATGACGGGCAAGTATCCGTCGCGCGTGGATGCGACCAATTTTTTCTCCGGCACGCGCGAGGGGCGGTTTCGGCCAGCGGTGCTGAACGATCGCATGTCGCTGGACGAGGTGACGATCGCCGAGGCGCTGCGGGCTCACGGCTATGCCACGTTCTTCGCCGGCAAGTGGCACTTGGGGCCGACCGCCGAGTTCTGGCCTGAACGGCAAGGGTTCGACGTGAACATGGGCGGATTCTCGGCCGGCGGGCCGTACGGGCCCGGCAAATATTTCTCGCCGTACGGCAACCCGCGGCTGCCGGACGGGCCGCAGGGCGAGCATCTGCCAGATCGGCTGGCGACCGAAACGATCCACTTCATCGAGGCGAATAAGGACCGGCCGTTCCTCGCATACCTGGCGTTTTATTCCGTGCACACGCCGCTGATCTCGCGGCAGGATTTGGCGGACAAGTACCGGGCCAAGGCCGAACGGTTCGGGCTCGGCGCGAAACCGCAGTTCGCCGACGAGGAACAGGTGCTGTCGGACAGCGGAAAACGTCAAGTGCGGACGGTGCAGAGCCACGCCGTCTACGCGGGCATGATCGAGGCGATGGATGCGGCAGTAGGCAAGGTGCTGGATAAGCTCGACGAGTTGGGGCTGGCCGACGACACGGTCGTGTGTTTCATGTCCGACAACGGCGGGCTCAGCACTTCCGAAGGTTCGCCCACCAGCAATCTGCCGTTGCGCGGCGGCAAAGGGTGGCTGTACGAGGGCGGCATCCGCGAGCCGTTCCTGATCCGCTGCCCGGGCGTCGCCAAGCCGGGCAGCGTGTGCGATGTGCCGGTCATCAGCACCGACTTCTACCCCACGATCCTGGGCATCGCTGGCGTGCCGCTCGCTCCACAGAATCATCAAGACGGCGTAAGTTTGCTACCGCTACTGCGCGGCGGCGACGCCCTGGACCGCGAGGCACTGTACTGGCACTACCCGCACTATTCCAACCAAGGCGGCTTCCCCGGCGCCGCGGTGCGCATGGGCGACTGGAAGCTGATCGAGCGCTTCGAAGACGGCCGTGTGCATCTGTTCAACCTGCGTGACGACATCGGCGAACGCACTGACCTGGCCGATCAACACCCCGACCGCGTCGCCGCCATGCGCGGAAAGCTGCACGCATGGTACAAACAGGTCGACGCTAAATTCCTGCGCGCGAAACCCGACGGGCCGGAACCGTGGCGGCCGTAATGAAAACGGTTTGCAAAATGATGGGGGGCAAAATAATGAGAGGGCATTCCGAACCGTAGCCGAAGTTGTGAAACTTCGGAATTCTCACGAATTCCGATACCCCTCTCTAATGATTTTGACGTCAATGATTTTGCAAACCAAAATCCTCTGCGTTGATTCCCGCTACTTCCAATCCAGCCCTTCATGAAACGGCGCGAGGATTCGGCTGCCGCTGTCGGTCACGGCCACCATGTCTTCGACTCGCACGCCGCCGAAGCGCCCTGAATAGAGGCCCGGTTCGACGGTGAAGACTTCGCCTTTCAGAATCTCACCGGCGCCGTCGTCGAGCAGAATCGGTTCGTGTACGTCTAATCCGATGCCGTGGCCGGTGCCGTGTCGCATCGAAGGTGAGTCTTCGTCGCCGCGCGTCGAGCCGCGCGACATTGTGTAGCCGTGTTGCTGAATCACGCCGGCCACCGCGTGGTGTACTTGCTCGCCCGTGACGCTGGGACGAAGAGCGGCGATGCCGGCTTGTTTGGCGGCGACAACGGCGGCGTGCATGCGGCGGATTTCATCTGCCGGCTCGCCGTGCACCACCGTGCGCGTGCAGTCGCCCCAGTACCGCGATTGCTCGTCGAACGGAAAGATATCAATGATCACCGGCAGGCCCGTCTTCAGCGGCCCGGTGCCGAAGTGATGACAATCGGCGACGTGTGGCACCGTGGCCACAATCGAATCATGAGGCGCCGAATAACCGCGGTCGATCAGAAACCGCGTGATCGTGCGGCGGACTCGCTCGGACGTCAGCACGTCGCCATCGTGCTGCAAGATGCCGTCGCGGCCGCACGACGCGCGGGCGATCATCTGGCAAGCCATGATCATTGTCTCTTGAGTCATCGACTGAGCGCGCAGCAGGGCTTCGATCTCTTGGTCGTCCTTCACTCGCCGCTCGATCACGCCCAATTCGCCGTCGTATTCGATGCCGATTCCCGCCTGCTGCACATGATGAGCGAAGATGTACGGCAGCGTCCGGTCAGTCGTCACCGTGCGGACGCCGCTTCGCCGCAGACACTCGGCCACCGCCTGAGCCAACGCCGTGTCGCGATCACCCGACAAGCCGCTTTCCGGCTTGAAGTCCGCCGCGCACGCAACGCGATGCGCACGCGCATGCTTCCGCGCACGGTCCATCTCAATGTCACGCACCAGCAGCGTCGACTGTCGGCGATTGTCTTCGTCAATCTGTTCGATAAACGCAGCCGAATCGCCAACCACGAAGCGGATGCGATGGTAAAGCGTTTGATTGGTAATCGGGACACCGGCGAGCAGAATGGTCTTCGTTAGCATGGTGAACATCGTATCGTACGTGGTGTCGGCGGTAAACTGTGAGACTCGTAGGCCGGATTGCTAATCCGGCCGGATTGGCAATCCGGCCTACATTGGGTTGCGGCTCCGCCACGTTGAGTTGAACTGAGCGAAGCGCATTCGCTGCTCGACAACTAAAACAAAACGAGGTTGATTCTGGTCGACGATCTCGGCTTCTCCGACTTGGGCTGCTACGGGGGCGAGATTCGGACGCCGAACATCGATCGGCTGGCGGCGTCGGGGTTGCGGTTCACGCAGTTTTACAACACGGGTCTCGGTATTTTCCAGGGCCAAGTCGGATCGGCAGCGGCGCGAACAAGACTTCCCCCAACGCGTTGCCGGTAACAAAAGCCTGCAAGAGTCCAAACAGAAACCGCACCACGCGCTGATGAAAGGGACTGGGCATCGGCAGCACCTCGATACACCCGTCGGAGAGTTCCATAAGACGATTTGTTTTGCGCTGTAACGACAAATATTCGGACTCGCTCCACTGTCCCTGCGCTGGATAGATCAGCGCAATTTCCCAGGCTGGATCGCCCGGGCGCGAACGGAGTCGCAAGCCGCTGTTTGGTGAAGAAGTCACGCTGTTCATGTGATGGGCTCCACTGAAGCCAATGCCGACACTGCTGATTGTACCAATTATGCGGGAGGCGGGGGGAAACGTACAGATGTTCCGGTGGTAGTGGCTCTCCGCGGCGAACGGTTAATTCCCTCGAATTCGGTCGAAGTCGTTATGCGGCGAGCGACGATGAACGCTATACACAGCGCTGGCGATGCATGCGCTGCCCGCGCAGATTTTCCCACCTAAACCGGACCCACCGATCATGATCGTCTCGCTAAATCGTTGTGCCCGCGATTTGCATTGTATCACCGGCCTGATCGTCACTAGCGTCCTGGTTGTGCTGGCGGCTGGCATCGAGCCCCAGACGGCATCGGCTCAAGAAACGTCCAGCAGTTTTTATGACGTCGAAGCCAACCGTTACGCCTGGCTGCGGCACATGGGCGGCGAACAGGTCGGCGACGTCGAGCCTTACACGGCGTTCGGCGCGACGCAGTTCTTTGGACGCGACAACGGCGTGATTCTGCTCACCGCGCAGCTCGCGCACACCAACACGCGGCAAAGGATCGGCAACGTCGGCGTGGTGCGCCGATTGTGGTTGACGGACAACACGATCCTGGGTCTGGGCCTGTGGGGCGATATTCAGGAGAGCCGGCGTCACCACGTCTTCCAGCAGGGCGGCGTGAGCGTGGAACTGCTGCAAGATAACTGGGCCGTGCGGGCCAACGGCTTCCTGCCGGTGGGAAATCGATTTCGTAATATTTTCGACGAAGGAGCCAACACGACTCCCGACGTCGGCGGCACGTTCGATCCGAATCAGCTTCGCTATGAGGGCCACAACATTATCGTCGGCGGGATCATCAACCGTTTGGACGAGATCGCCATGAAGGGCATGGACGTGGAACTGGCCCGCTCGTTCGGCGATTGGAGCGGCGAAGTCTTCGTGGGCTATTACAACTTGCAGGGACAAATCGGCGGGCAGACCAACGGCATCAAAGGCGGCGTGCGCGGCTACATCACGCCGAGCCTGGCGGGGAACGTGAATATCAGCGACGACCCGCTGTTCGGCACCAACGTGTTCGGCGGCTTCACGTGGTTCTTCGGCGGCAGCGGCGGCAATGCTCCGCGGAACGTGGAAGACAAGCTGACGATCCCGGTGATTCGCAACGAGCAGGTGGTCATCCGCGACGTGCTGCGGCAAACGGATACTTCGGCCGTGCTCACTCAGAACGGCATCCCGATCCTGGTGATGCACGTGAACAACAGCGGTGTCGACGGCGACGGCACGATCGAGAACCCCGAAGGTTCGCTAAACTTTGCCGACGCCAATGCTGACAAAGCGGATTTCAACATCGTCTTTGTGCATGGCGACGCGACGTACGTCAATCAGTCGTACACCATCACCGGCAACGGCCAGCGGCTGCTGGGCGAGTCCGCCACGGACCCGCATCTGGTGATGGCCGATCAGGGAACGTTCCAAATGCCGCGCGCAACGATGGGGCCGGGCAACCGCCCGATCCTCGACGCCATGGGCGGCAGTCCGATTACGCTGGCCAATCAGAACGAGGTCTCCGCGTTTGTCATCAACAACGCCAATCGCGGTATTACCGGACCGGGCGCGGGCCTGACCAGTGACAGCAACGTCAACCGCATCGAATTCAACAACAACACGTTCGACGTCGAAATCCTGAACTCCAACAACACGACGATCAACAATATCACCAGCACCGGGGCGACCGGCGGCAGCATTCACTTGGACCAGGTGGCGGGCACGACCAATTTGCAGAACATCGGCATCACCGACGCCTCCGGCCTTGGCGGCATCACGCTGGACAATGTCCAAGGGGGTGCGACGACGAACGTGTTTGACACCATGATCAACCACGTCGCCGGATCGACCAACGGCTTCACGACCAACAACTCCGACTCGTCCGCTCGCTACAACATCCAGAATCTGGACATCGCGAATCTGGGCGGCCGAGGCATCAGCCTGGACGGCGGCGGGTATCTGTTTGACAACGCGTCCTCGGTAATGAACACGGGCATGACGGCGTTTCAGGTCACGGGCCAGACGGGCGTCCTATTCAACGGCGACATTACCCAAAACAACAACGCCACGACCATCGCCGCGATCAATCACACCGGCCCGCTGACGTTCCAAAACGGCATGATCTCGGCCACCAACGGCGACGGCCTGCAGTTCAACAATGCCAACGGCACGTACAACTTCCTCGGCCCGACAACGCTCAACGGCGGCGACGCGGGGATCGATATCATCGCCAGTTCCGGAGTGTTCACGTTTACCGACACGACGATCACCGATCCCAGCGGCACGGCGTTCAACGTGGACGGCGGCAGCGCGAATGTGACCTACTCCGGCGGGTCCATCGCGCAGAGCAACAACGCGACGACGGTCAACGTCCAAGGTGGACACACGGGTACGCTGAACTTTGGCATCGACATCATGGCCACCAATGGCAATGGCCTGCAGTTCAACAACGCCAACGGTACGTACAACTTCAACATCATGACCGGCACCACGACGCTCGCGGGCGGCGACGCGGGCATCGACATTATCGGCAACAGCAACGGCACGTTCACGTTTGCTAACACCGACATCACCAATCCGACGGGCGATGCGTTCAATGTCAACGGCGGCTCGTCAATTGTGAACTACAACGGCGGCACGATCATGAACAACAGCGGCGCCACGGTGAATGTCGCCGGCCACAGTGGCTCGATCACATTTGCACCTGGCACCACGATCAACGCCACCGGCGGCACGGGCCTGCAGTTCAATGGCACGGGTGCGGGCAGCTTCTACAACTTCAACGGCCCGGTGACGCTCAACGGCGGCGACGCCGGGATCGACATTCTGAACAATAGCGCCGGCACGTTTACGTTTGCCAACACCAGCATCACCAATCCGACCGGCGATGCGTTTAACATCGACGGCGGTTCGGCGACCGTGAACTACAACGGCGGCACGATCGCTAACAATAGCGGCGCAACCGTGAACGTCACCGGAGGCAACACGAGCACAATCACCTTCGCTGCCGGCACCACGATTAACGCCACCGGCGGCACGGGCCTGCAATTCAACAACGCCGACGGCACGTACAACTTCAATGGCCCCGTCACGCTCAATGGCGGCGACGCGGGCATCGACATCATTGGCGGCAGCGACGGCACGTTCACCTTTGCCGACACCAGCATCACCAATCCGACCGGCGACGCGTTGAACGTCAACGGCGGCGGCGCGATCGTCAATTACAACGGCGGCACGATTACCAACGACACCGGCGCCACCGTAAATGTCGCGGGCGGCCACTTTGGCTCGATCACATTTGCACCTGGCACCACGATCAATGCCACCGGCGGCACGGGCCTGCAGTTCAATGCCACGGGTGCGGGCAGTTTCTACACCTTCAACGGCCCGGTCACGCTCAACGGCGGCGATGCGGGAATCGACATTCTGAACAACAGCGCCGGCACGTTTACGTTTGCCAACACCAGCATCACCAATCC
>JBGTKH010000002.1:0-6654 GCA_041744735.1 Pirellulaceae bacterium
GGGCAAGCGAGACGGGTGAAGTCAACGAACGAACTGCGTAACGAAGTCGTCGCCTAGTCCCACTTCGGAAAAATGCCGGGCGCACATTTCGATTTTTGTGTGAACGTCGTCATGGCCGACCGCGCGGTCCTGCTCGTCGAAATAAATCAACGCGCCGCAGACGTGAAACAGCGTGATCATCTCCTCCACGCCTTCGTCGACCACCAGCGTGTGCACTTCGCCCGGCGGCTCGAACACGTACATGCCTTCGCGGGCGATCCAATCGTGTTCCAGATATCGCCACGAACCCTTGATCACGTAGCCGTGCACCGGTGCCGGATGACGATGCCGGCTGAGCACGCCGCTGCGCCGCACTCGCAACAGATTCACCCACTCACCATTAACTGTATTCAACAACAACGGCCTGAACCAGACATTATCCGCCTGCGGCACCCACAGCCGCTCGTCCGCTGGAATCGCAGGCGTGACGAAGTCGGCAATCATGTGCGATGCGGCGAGTGTGTTCACAGACATTTGCAATTCCTCTCGACCTATTGACGCATCGCCGCAATGTGCACGAGCGAGCAGCAAGGAGCATGGAGCATGGGGCAAGGGGCAAGGGGCAAGGGGCAAGGGGCAAGGAGCATGGAGCATGGGGCAAGGAGCAAGGAGCATGGAGCACGGGGCAAGGAGCACGGAGCATGGGGCATATTGCTCTGCTCCCTGCTCCCCGCTCCCCGCTCCCTGCTCCCGCCCCATCAATGGTCGCGGCAAACCAATTTCGCGCAGACCTGTACCACCGCCTGCGCGTCTACCCAATCCATATTCCGCCGCTGCGGGAGCGACCCGAAGACATCGTTTTGCAATTCCGGCATTACCTTCGTTTGTATCAAACGGGTACGCAGCCATCGGTCGTAGACCTTTCGCCCCCAGTACTAGACGCACTGCGAAGCTGGCCCTGGGGCGGAAATACGCGTCAGCTTCAGAATGTCGTCCGGGAGACGCTTCTGTCGAAGCGCGAGGGATCTCTAGTGCAGTTGAGCGATCTGCCGCAGCCCTTCCCGCATCTCGCTCTCGCGCCGGTAACTCGCGCTCATGCGTCGCAAAGCGGTGCGGATGACTGCTACGAAGACTACTTGGATGCCATCATCGGCAGCGAATTGCAACAAGGCACACCGTTGCGTAACATTGTTGACGATTTCGAACGTCGCCTGCTCAAAGCTGTATTGCAGCAAAATGACGGCAACCGAAAGCGCTCGGCGGTGCAATTCGGATTGAGCCCACAAGCTCTGTACAAGAAGCTCAAGAAGTACGGCCAAGTACGGCCTCGATCAATTGCGCTTTTTCTTGTGTCTCTCGTGCCGAACAACACGGGCTAGTGCGGACCATGTGTGACCGGATCAACCGAAGTTGATCAACTAAAGTTGACAACGACAACCAAAGTTGATTGTGGTGTGAGTGCCATTATCACAATGCACCCGGCACGACTCTTGCTATTTGCTGACACGGCACTAACGCTACACGTTTTTTGGCTAATGCAAGATCCATCCTTTTACTTCCTCCGGGAGGGTTTCGCCGTGACGATTTCGCGCCGTTCGTGGTTGGGAAAAATTGCTCATCAGCTGGGTTTCCGCGTGTCCAAGCGTTCCAGCAAACACAGCCAGTTGCTCCGCCGCCGACTATCCAGCGAGCGATTGGAAGACCGACAACTGCTGGCGGCCGACATACCGATCACTGGTTCGCCCTGGCAAAATGCGGATAATCCCGTGGACGTCAACGGCGACGGTCAAGCCACGGCTCTGGACGCCTTTATCTTGGTTCACGAGCTAAATAACAACGGTTCACGTTCGCTACCGCCATCGCCGGCTCCGGAGGACGTGTCGGAATCCTACTTGGACGTGGACGGTGACCTCGCAGTTTCCAGCGACGACCTGGATTGGGTCATTGACCACTTGCGAACCACGGGACAGTATAATGAGAGCGACTTCTACGGCGGTGAAGCGAGTATGATGAGTCCGACGGGCCCCACAGGTCCCAGTGCACCAACCGGTCCGTCGGGTCCGTCTGCACCAACGGGTCCAACAGGCCCGTCTGGTCCGTCTGGTCCGACAGGCCCGTCTGGTCCGACAGGTCCGTCTGGTCCGACAGGTCCGTCTGGTCCGACAGGTCCAACTGGTCCGACAGGTCCAACTGGTCCGACAGGTCCGTCTGGTCCGACAGGTCCGTCTGGTCCGACAGGCCCCTCCGGTCCGACCGGTCCGACGGGGCCAACCGGACCGAACTATGGGGCTTACGTGTGTGCGGAAACAGTCTTCATTGGTGACCCGCCCACACCTATGGAGCCCGCTGTCAACACGCCGGTTGGTCCTGGTTACACGATCGTTAACGCCGCGAACAATGAGGTTGCGGACGACGTAGGCGATGTTCCGTGGATTGACCTGGACCCGGTGCAATTTCTCGTTGGTTCTTCGGAGGATTGGGAAAGTGTACTGGACTTGTCGCTGGACCTCGATGTCAACACTGGTGACAATAGCCAGATCGCGGTTCTGAAACTTAACCGAGCGCGGCAGTATTACGTCTATTCGGTGATGCCAGGGAAAAGTCTGAAGAACAACGATCCGGTCGGAGATCCCGATCCGCTGACTTACGTCGAAACAGATCAACTCGAGGTTGTGAGCGGCACGACGGTTACCTACAATTCGACAAACACCGTGAACATCGGACTTGAAATCGAGGGCATTAGCCTCGGCGGTTCGCAGGCGGTGGAGAACGGTCAGTCATATGAGAGTCAAGTGACTAAAACGACCATCGCGGAAAGGACACACACCACTGAGGTAGGTCCGTGCATGGCGAAGACGATTTACGACAAGCATTTGGTGACGGAGTTGTCTCTAACTCTCGCCTATTTCGAGGACAATTATTATTCAAACTTCGTCTACATAACTCACCCACAAATCACATCCACGTTTTATATCGGACCGGAAACTCTTGTTGGGGGAAGCAGCGTCCTTCGTGAAATTCAGGATACCTCAGGCAATGTGATCGACTACGAGGAGATTTCCGGACCGCCGGGTAACCTTCCGCCTTGGGCACAATGATGTGATACTTGCGGATATGAAGACCAGCCCGTGGTAACCGTTGCAATGGGTGGAGGTTCGTTCACAGGCTCTCAGGCTTTTGCTAAGTGGGAAATAGAAATGCAGAGTCGCTACGAAGCACGACAAACGACTGAGCAATGCGGTCCGAGGCGAGCGCAGTTTTCGATGCGATCGATGATGGTCGCAATGTTGGTCGTGGCGCTTGGGGTGGGGTGGTTCGCGGATCGCCAAATCTCGCAGGCGCGATTCCGTACTCAATTGCAGGCGGAAGCTGAGCGTAGTGCCGCCGCGAATTTGCGAGTTAGCCAGTTTGCTAACTGGTATGCGATGGAATACTCGTTGGACGAACTGCCGGACGAATTCCGGGATCTCGTGGACCCTTACTTTGATCCGCGGGATGGCTTTCGGCTAATGCGATTGCAGCACGCCCGACTTCCGCCGGCCTATGCGGGTCTGGATGCGAAATCGTTCCGAGTGCGGGGCGGACCGTTCCGGTACGAGTTCGTGGCAGAGGATGTATCCGCAGAGAAACCCGTCACCATTTTTCGACTTGCCGGCCCCGAGGGTGCTGCGGCCGCGAAAAACGCGGACGGAGTGTTTACATACGTTCAACCGTCGTTCAGATTCGTCAACGGAAAGCCAATCTCCGCGGATGAATATCTCTTCACCTTCGACCAGCAAGGTTCAGGTAGTCCCGTCACTGTGCTGGCGAGGGACGTGTGGCCGGATTGGATCTACACCACGGCCGAAGGAGTGAAGCGTGTTGAGAGAAGGGAGGTGGAAGGACGAAACGGTATTATTCCGGCCGATAGTCCGGAAAAATTGTTTTCGGACGAGTGGGCCGCGGCGGACGGGCGTAGGGTTCGCGTGCGCCTCACCGTTACCTGCAAACCTCAGGTGAAAGAGAGCCCAGGCCAGTGATAAAGCGGTGACGACGAACTGGGGTGCGGAACAATTGGTCGAGTCAGCCGGCATGATACGCATTCACGTCGGCGAATCGACCTAATCCGCGTTCGAACGTTTTTCAAGCTGTGACGGTGCCACTCATGAGGCAGCGCACACGCTCGAAATGAGGTGGCGCCACAAAGGAAATTCGCCATGCATATATTTTGCCTGGTGTTTAATACCGTGTAGGCTTTGCTCGTGGTTTCCGTATATGCGATGTCGAATTTGCCCGTACGTAAGATTAACGAATGACCATTAGATTCTCACTGTTTCAGATCTTTGTCGTGATCGGGCTGCTGTGCGTGGTAATTGCGATGATTGTCGCGGGTTCCCGTGAAACGCGCATGTATGTAACGGGTAATCACCGCTTTGTACATAACGCACATGCGGACGATGTGCAGCAACGGGTGGCGAAATGGTTGAGCGACAGAAAGTTTTCAGTTGGCTACGGCAATGCTCCGACTTTGCGGACCGAGTTTGTGCAGCCATTCGTCATCCACGGTAAGCACGAAACACTGCGGGGTAAGACCGAGTATTATCGTGGCACGCTTCGAGATGGAACATCCCTGATACTGAAACTGTATATCGGCGAGTATTTGGACGGTCGAGAATTGGTTACGGTCTACTGGGATGTAGCAGGCATCGGGCCAAGAGACACGTTGGGCCGCTTTGACGAGAATCGCAAGGAGGAGGTGGAAGTGTTTTTAGACCAGTTTCGAGCAGTATTGTCGAATGCATCGAGGCTGGCTGAGCCGAGCGCAGTGGGACGCGAGACGATCGAGGGGCACCGCTAGGGCACATTAACTGCAATACGTTGGACGGACGAGTTCCGGTCAGGATCGGGAAACGGAAATGCCAAGTGACAACCGAGCACAGCCTTGCGAGCAGCAAAGCCGCCCGAGACGAGCGCAGTTTTCGATGCGATCGATGATGGTCGCAATGTTGGTCGTGGCGCTTGGGGTGGGGTGGTTCGCGGATCGCCAAATCTCGCAGGCGCGATTCCGTACTCAATTGCAGGCGGAAGCGGAGCGTAGTGCCGCGGCGGATACTCGAGTGCGGCAATTTGCGAACTGGTACGCAGTCGAACATTCGCTAGTCGAGATACCCGACGAACACCGGAACCTAGTGGACCCTTACTTTAATCCACGGGAGGGCTTTCGACTAATGCGGCTCCGCAACGCCCAACTCCCCCCAGCCCAGGCGGCACTACATGGAAAATCATTCCGAGTGCGGGGCGGGCCATTTCAATTCGAGTTAGTGGCAGAGGATTCGTCCGGGCCAGAACCGGTGACGACCTTTCGGCTGGCCGGCCCCGAAGGTGATCTGGCCTCGACAAACGCCGATGGCGTCTTTACGTACGTTTGGCCAGCGCTGTTTAAATTCGTCAGCGGCCAGCGACAGCCATCGGAAGAAGCGTATGTGGTCACCTTTGGACAACAAGGGTCGTTTAAACCGATCAGCGTATCGGTGACGGAAGTGTGGCCCGACTGGATCTACACGGCCGAAGGCTCAAAGCAAGTCGAGAGGACCGAGGTAGAAGGACGAGCAGGTATCATTCCGGCGGGCACTCCACAGACGTTGTTTTCCGAAGAGTGGGCGGCCGCGGACGGACGCAAGGCTCGCGTTCGTCTCATTGTTACCTGCAAGCCTCAGGTAGACAAAGGCTCGGGGGAGTGACGCATCGGATGCGACGAGCAAAGTGCACTAACCTTCGAGTCATAATGCCCGCGGCAACTCTGTCAGAGACTCGTTAACTTGAGAGTCAACTTTTTGCCAGGGGAGTGAGCACCGATGACGCGCCCGAAAATCGCCGTCTATACGATGGCCAAGAACGAGGCAGCCCATGTGAAACGGTTTGCGGAAACGACGCGCGGAGCTGACCTCGTCGTCGTGACCGACACCGGGAGCACGGATGGCACTCCCGATCTCTTGCGCGCAGAGGGAATTGAAATTCATACGGCTCGCGTGATCCCATGGCGCTTCGACATTGCGACCAACACCGCGCTGGCCCATGTCCCCGCTGACGTGGACGTATGTGTGAAGCTGGACCTTGACGAAGTCCTTTACACGCGCGACGGATCGCCCTGGCGCGACGAGATTGATCGACTTTGGACGCCTGCCGTGAATCGCCTCCGGTACTGGTACACTTGGTCATGGCACATACCGGGAGACGTGCCTGCGGTGCGCTTTCGCACGGAGAACATTCACCATCGCTCTGGATTCGTCTGGCGGCATCCAGCCCATGCTGCGCTCACGTGCACCACGGAAGGAAAGCAAACGGCCACCAGCGACAAGTTGGAGATTCATCACTATATGGTCGCCAAAGGGCGACCGGATTACCTCGACTTGCTGCAACTTGCCGTCGTCGAGAATGAATGCCCCCGCACGCTGTTCTAGCTGGGCCGGGAATGCCATTTCCGGAAGATCAACGACCGGGCGATTGAAAACCTGGAAGCGTATCTCGCCCATCCGGAGTCGAAGTGGAAGGCGGAACGAGCCGACGCCATGCGGTTGATTGGAATCTCGTGGCATCGCCAAGGCGACGACCACCGTGCGCTGGCCTACTTGATGCGGGCCATTGCCGAATGCCCGGGCGTTCGGGATTTGTGGTTCGAGTTGCTGCGTCTCTTCC
>JBGTKH010000003.1:0-3138 GCA_041744735.1 Pirellulaceae bacterium
ACCGTGGGAGCCATGACCCAGCCGGCGCGTGCGTCGCGGAACAGGCGTTCTATTCCCAAGTGTTTCGAAAAGGCCGCGCCGCCGCAAGCCTTCATGGCCAGATCGGTCACGTTTAACGCGGCTTCCAGGCCGGCCATCCGCGATTGTAGCACATACAGCGGCGTCGTCTCGTCCGGTTGCTCCATCGCGGAGACCGTAAAACCCAGCAGCGCCCGCGATTGCTCGGTCTGCAAGCTCATTTCGGCCAACCGCGCCCGCAGATTTGGCAGATCGCGAAGTTTGGAACCGTTGTGTTCGAACGATGTGTTGGACAAGTGCGACGCAGTGGCCTTGATGACCGCCAGGCACAAGCCGTGAGCCATCGCGGTCGTGCCGACGCAGAACCACGGCAGCACGATTTCCAACATCATCAGCGCCCCAGCGCCGGGATCGGTGATCAGATCGCCTTGCGGCACGGCGAGGTTTTCAATTTCAACGGGCGCCGAATCGTTACCGCGCAGTCCCAAACCGTCGAAACGCCCCGCAATGCGAGTTGCGTCGGACTCGCGACGCACCAGATACAGCGTTGATTCCAGCGGCGACACTGCGTTCGGCTTCTGAGCGCTGCTGACGTACGAATCGGCGTGGCTGGCCGATGTAACCCACGACTTGTACGCGCTGGTGACATACTCGTCGCCAGCGTCGCTCTCTATTAACTTCGAAACCGGTGCCCAGAATTGGCTGCGCGAACCACGTTCCGAAAATGCTAATGTCGTTAGATGTTTGCCGGCGGCCATCTCACCGAGCAGCGAATCACGCGTGCTGAATCGCCGCGAGGCCACGATCGTTTGCCCGGCCGACACGTGCATCACGTAGATCATCGCGGTCGAAGGGCATGCCTGCGCCAATTCTTCCACGACCGCCGCGAACACGCGTGGCGGCTGTCCCCGGCCGCCGCAAGTGACGGGCAAACAGAGCCCCAGAAAACCTTCGCCAGCCAGCGCCTGCAGCGCCTCATGCGGAAACCGCGCCTGCTGATCCACATCGGGCGCGGCGGGCAATGCGATCTCCTGCGCCAGCTTGCGCGCGGCCTGGACAAGCCCAATCGCGTCGCCGTCAAGTCCGTAAATGTGTGGCATATTGCGCCGCTATCCGAGAATTTGCCCGATCGAAGCCTGCATGACGAACCTAGTCCGTGAGCCGGGTTAGGTCAACCCTTGGCCGTTGAATACGGGTGGACCAACTCGTTTAACCGCAAGCCGCAGGCGTGCGTGCTGCATGGCGTTGCGTATCGCAGACACGCACGCCTGCGGCTTGCGGTTAAACGAATGACGCGAAACGCATGGCTACTGTACGGAACTTTGCAAGACGGCTTTCATTTCCGCGACCACGCGCGGCGTTGCCAACCGTGTGGTGCCATGCAACAGGTGCACGAAGTTGTCGGCTAAGATTTCGTCCGGGTGAATCACGTAATTCGTGTTCTTGCCGATCTGATCGTAGAACGACGGGAACGTTTTCGGGTCAAGCAGCACGGCCTGCCCGTTATTTTCTATTGCTTCCCATTGCCCTTTTGACGGCTGGATAACCAGCATGCGAAACCGCAAGTAACGGAAGAACGAACCGCCTTGCTGCGGGTCGTAACGATCGACTGAGGCGTACAGCAGCGGCGTGGCGTTGATCGTTTGGCCGTCGGTCTTCAGTTCAATGTAGTAGTCAATCGTGGGCGCGTCGGGGTTGGTGATCTTGCGATCGCGCAGCGAGGCGGGCAGCGCGATCTCGCCGCACGGTTTGAAACCGATCACGGCGTACAGCGACTGCCGCAGTTTCGCGTCGTGGCGGCTGAGAATGTGAAACAGTTCGTGAATCAGCAGCCGCTCCAATTCCTCCGCTGGCTTTTTGACCACGTGCTGCGGCAACACAATCGCCTCGGTGCGGCAATACGCGGCGTTGCCCTCTTCCTTGCCCGTGGTCAGTACCAAGAGCACCGTCTTGGGAAACAGCGGCCGGTAGCCGTCCAACTTGGCTCGAATCGAATCGAACAGCGGCGCCACACGCCGCACGTCCTCGTCGGGCCACGGCAACGCCTGTGCGGCGACGAATTCCAGCAGCGCTTCGTCTGTCACCTCGTCACTCGTGCCCAGTCGCGATTGACGATCGAAGCGGCTGAGCGACGTGATAAACTGATCTCGCTTGGTCAGCACCGCCGTGGCTTCGTCGACGCTCGCAAAACGCACGACCGCAGCGCCTTGCAAGCGTACCTCAGCAGCCCGCGACGGTACGCCGGACAAGATGAGGGGCAGCACGAGATTCCCGAGTAAGATGACTCGCCGTTTCATGGCCACCCCGAATTCAACGAGAAGCAATCGTGATTAAGTATTGGAGCCAATCGCTCTGGGCATTATGATAGCATTGTCGGTGCGCGACGTGGGGGTCAGCTTCCGCGAATTGTTCGACGAAAGACGACGATGGCCCGCTGGCCGAGACGAACCTGGACGACCATCTTCACCTACGGTGCCATATTTGTGCTGTTCCCGCTGTTGTGTTTGCTGGCCTATGCCTTTGTGCAGGGCTGGCTGTTTTGAAGTGCCCCACGTCAAACAAGTGTACTAGCGTGCCGTCAAAGCGCCGATGAGCCGAACGCGACAGCGTCGGGCCTGTAAACGCTGTCCGCAGCGGCCAATCGCCCGCGGCTAGCGGCTGTTGATTTAGTAACCCGAAGCGTAAGCGAGGGCGTCCTTTCCTCGCTCGCTTACGCTGCGGGTTATGATTTAGGCCATACGTTGCTTCGACGCCGACTAAATAAACAAGCCGCTAGCGCCGTCGGCTCACAACAGAAACCTAAGTTTTCGGTTTGACGACGTACCAGTATTCTGAATTATGAGTTCACGGAAGAAAGACGAATTGCTGGCGAAGTTAACGGACACTTCGCCGTCGCAGCAACACCTGCTCGCGTTTTGGGACGAGTTGGACGATGCGGCGCGCGGGCGACTGTCCGCGCAGATTCGCGGCGTCGATTTTGATTTGATCGCGCAGCTCTATCGCGGTGCGGACCAAGGCCCGGACTGGCATGAGTTGGCGGCGCGAGCCGAATCGCCGCGGGCATATCGGCTGAATGGAGCCGGCGCGGACTTTTCGCCGCAGCAAGCGCGCGAGCGCGGC
>JBGTKH010000004.1:0-12739 GCA_041744735.1 Pirellulaceae bacterium
GGCTTCGGCGGCGGTTTTGGGCAACCAATCTGTCCCGGTGACGCCGAATTTCCCAGTCGCGCGGAAGCACGTTCTGTGCTGCTCTACGCGCACAGTCCCACGCCGCGCCAACTTATCTATCAGGAGACCACCACATGCAGCACCCGTCCCGATCAACAACGCCTTGTTCGACATGAAAGGAGGTCCGTGGCCCGATGAACACGTTTGTCCTGGCCGCCCTGGCGGTGGCCCTCGTTGTGTGCGTGATCGCGCTCGTCCGCGAGACGCGGTTGCGCCGCGCATTGCAAAAGCTACTGAAACTACTTTTCGAGCACTGGAGGGGAAATGAGCAAGACCTTGACGCTGAGCAGCGTGATGCTGATCGTCCTGGCCATCGTCGCGACCGCCGGGTGTGACGATGACACGCGCGTGACCAAGGTGGCGACCGAAGCCGCCGACCGGCAAGCCAAACAAAACGAAGAAATGGTGCGACTCAATCGCGAAGTTGCCGAAGGGACTCGCCGCCTGGTGGACGCCGACGCGGACACGCGACGCGAGATCATCGGCGTGCACAAAGAGTTGCAAGGCGAACGCACGGAACTGGGTCAACAGTGGAACAACTTGGAAGCCGAGCGGCGATCCATCGCGCAGCAGCGGCGCACCGAGTCCATGCTCGTGCCAGTGGCCCAGGCCGTAGGCGCCGTGCTGCTGGTCGCGCTGGTGATCGGGTTCTGCTGGTCGCTGCTGTTTGGACTGCGCACTAAAGACGAATCGCATCAGGATCTGGCCGAACTATTGGTCCAGGAGATCGTCGCAGAACGGCCGACGCTGTTGCCAGCCGGCCGTCAACATCCGCCAGCGATCGCTGGCCGCGACGATCACGCCGACCAACAGCCGCGATTGCCGCACGAAGACTGACGACATTCTGGCTGAATGTCACTTTCACAGGAGACAAACCATTGAGTCATATCGTTACGATCAAAACGGAAGTCCGCGACGCCGATGCGGTCCATGCGGCCTGCCGGCGTTTGGGCCTGCCGGAGCCTGTGTCTGGCACGACGCAGTTGTTCAGTGGCGAGGCAACCGGTCTGGCCGTGCAATTGCCCGACTGGCATTACCCGGTCGTCTGCGACACCACGACGGGCAAGTTGCACTATGACAACTACGGCGGCGTGTGGGGTGACCAACAGCGTCTGGACCGCTTTCTCCAAGCTTACGCCGTGGAAAAGGCAAGAATCGAGGCAAGAAAGCGTGGTCACTCCGTCACCGAGCAGTCGCTCGCCGATGGCTCCATCAAACTGACCGTCAACGTGGGAGGTGCCGCATGAAGACCATCGAAATCGTCGTCTCGCCCACAGGCGAAACCCGCGTCGAAACCAAGGGGTTTTCTGGGCCGTCGTGCCGCGACGCGAGCAAGTTTATTGAAGCTGCGCTGGGGCAACCGTTGAGCGAGCAACCGACTGCGGCACTTTATCAAACCGACACCGCGCGGCAGCTTCACCAGCAGCAGGCGTAACGCGGTCACGCAGCCTCATCGCTGCGCCGTCGGTCGTCGATCTCGCGCGACGCGACTGGCTTTCACTTCGCCATTTCCAAACCGGAGGTGCTATGTCACTCTCAACTCGACTTTCCGAATACATCTCGGCCTGCTTTACGGGCTTGTGGGTGCAGTCCCATGAGCACGAAGATGCCCTGACTGAAATTGCCGGGCTCTGCCGCGACGAAGGTTGGCGGCTGGCTCACTGGGATATCGAACAAGGTCTACAAATCGCCGGCCAGTCGGCCGATGCGGCTACCGAAGCGGGCGGCAGCGATCCGCTGGCCGCCATTCGGGCGATCAATGCTCTGTCAGACTCCGACAGTTCCGCGTTGTTGGTGCTCGTCAACTTCCATCGGTTTCTAAACTCAGCGGAAGTGGTGCAAGCGCTGGCCCGCCAGATCGCCGCCGGCAAACAGAACCGTACGTTCGTGGTGATCCTCTCGCCCGTCGTGCAGATCCCCACGGAACTGGAAAAACATTTCGTGGTTCTGGAACATGATCTTCCCGGCCGCGAGCAACTGGAAGAGATCGCCCGCGGCATTGGCACCGAGGCTGGTGAACTGCCAACCGGGGACGCGCTGAACATGGTCCTGGATGCGGCGGCCGGGCTGACACGCTACGAAGCCGAAGGTGCATTTTCCCTTTCCTTGGTTCGTCACCGGCGGATCGAGCCGGCGTCGATCTGGGAACTGAAGTCCCAAATGCTAAAGAAAACTGGCCTGCTCTCGTTGCATCGCGGCCATGAGAGGTTCGACGACCTGGGCGGCTTGGATGCGCTCAAGTCGTTTTGCACGCGCGCCATGCGCCGGCAGGGAGAGCGAAATCGGCTGAAACGTCCGCGCGGAGTTTTGCTACTCGGTGTGCCGGGCACGGGGAAAAGTGCTTTCGCCAAAGCGTTGGGGAATGAAACGCAAAGGCCAACGCTGACTTTGGACGTCGGCTCGCTGATGGGTTCGCTCGTGGGACAAACCGAGTCCAACATCCGCCAAGCCTTGCGCATCGCCGACGCAATGGCGCCTTGTGTGTTATTCCTGGACGAAGTGGAGAAAGCGCTCAGCGGTGTCGCCAGTTCCGGCCAAACCGACAGTGGCGTGTCCGCCCGCTTGTTCGGCACGTTCTTGACGTGGCTCAACGACCACGATTCTGACGTGTTTGTCACTTGTACTTGCAACGAAATTAGCAAGCTGCCGCCGGAGTTTTCTCGTGCTGAGCGCTTCGACGGCGTGTTTTTCCTGGACCTGCCCAGCGCCACGCAGAAGGCGGCGATCTGGAAGATTTACCTGGACCTGTTTGAGCTGGACGCAGAACAGGCCAAGCCGCGTAGCGCCGACTGGACGGGTGCCGAAGTCCGCAGTTGCTGCCGTCTGGCGGCGCTGTTGGACGTGCCGCTGGTCGAAGCGGCACAGAATGTTGTGCCGGTCGCGGTAACGGCTGCCGAGTCAGTGGAACGCTTGCGCAATTGGGCGTCGGGCCGCTGCCTGGATGCCGACGCGTCCGGTATCTACCAGCGCAACGGCGCAGCGCCGGCCAGTGCCCGACGCAAGATCCCGCGCGATCTGTCTGTCAATTAGTTGTCCGCATCGTTGGCGGTCCTTCTCCTTCTGATTGCTGCGCCGCCGGTGCGCGCCGGCGGTGCAGCGATTCTCCTCTTTCATCTATGCAAAGGAACCTGCCATGTCCAATTTGCAAGACGGCGAGTCGATCGAAATGCAGGGATCGGCTCGACTGCCCTACGTGCTCAAAAACATCGGCGGTGTTTACTCGTGTTCCTGTCCCGCGTGGCGAAACCAGTCGCTGCCGATCGAACGCCGGACCTGCAAACATCTACGGAAGCTGCGCGGCGAGTCACGGAGGAAGATGCGGCTAAAGGGAAAGTGTTGCCGCTGTGCTTAGAAAAATCGGGGGTTGCCGGCCCTGGTTTATCGGTACGGCTTGGTGCCGAAGCGAAAAGACGTCCTGGACAATCTGCTTGAGCGACAGAAGTTCTTGTAGGATCACCTTGCCTGCTCGGTCACGGTTTGCTGGTAGCAACGTTCAGCGAGCTGTATATTTAGAAGTCCATTCGACACGCGGTTCACACGGGCATCTTTGGGAGTATTTGCCTGATGGCTACAACCTGGCAGACCGTTCGGGTTTTTATCTCGTCGACGTTCCGCGATATGCATGCCGAGCGGGATCATCTGGTGAAGGTGGTCTTTCCGCGCTTGCGGCAGTGGTGCGAACAGCGGCGGTTGCATTTGGTTGACATCGACCTGCGGTGGGGCGTGACCAAGGAAGATGCCGATAACGGCAAGGCGATCGAAATCTGCCTTCGGGAGATCGACGGCAGCCGGCCGTTCTTTCTGTGCCTGCTCGGCAGTCGCTACGGCTGGGTGCCGGACGAACTGCCGCCGGAGGAGATGTACCGGTTTCGAGGGCTTCAGGCCCAAACGCATTTGTCGATCACGCATCTGGAGATTCTTCATGCGGCGCTGGAGAGCATCCCGACAAAAGAAGGCGAGTCGAAGCCAGTCTGCAGGCAAGCGTTCTTCTATTTTCGCGACCCGAAGTGCTTGCCCGCCCCCGAAACGCTGAAGGAAGAAGATCGGCAAGAATACACCGTGGCGTTCTTGGAGCAACGGACTGAACGAAAGCAGATGCTCGACGATTTGAAGGGCGACATTCGCAACCGGTATCGCGGAGCCGATCGAGTATTCGATTATGCCGGCCGCTGGGACGCTGAGGCTGACAATCCCGAGGATGAATTGCTCAAGGGGCGGTTGACCGATCTGCAGGCGTTTGGTGAGCGGGTCGAGTCCGATGTGAAACGTGGTATCACCGAGCAGTTCGCGGAGCATCTCGCGGCCCTGGATGACGAGCCGGACCCGCTGGAGCAGGAACGCGCTCTGCACGAAGCGTTCATCGAAGACCGCACTCGAGTTCACGTGCCAAGGACCGACATCGAGAACGCGCTGACCGAATACATCCAAGGCAACGAGAGCCGGCCGCTGGTCCTCTCCGGCCCGCCGGGCGGCGGCAAGAGCGCCATCCTAGCCCACTGGGTCAACGAGCTAAAGGCGCTTGGCGAGAATGGCGCGCTCGGCGAAGGTCTCCCGACCTCGCCGGAATTGCCGACCGAAGGTCTCCGAGACGCCGCAACGGACCCATCGCAGGGAGACCTGCGGTCGCGGCAAGTGCGGGGTCGGGAGACCCGCGCACAGCGTACATTTGTCATCCCGCGGTTCATTGGTGCCAGCCCTGCCTCGACGAGCCTGCATCGGTTGATGGAGAACGTTTGTCGGGAACTCGTAGTGCGATTTGATCTTCAGGAGGAGGTCGAGATTGAAGAACCAGCGCCCGGTGGAGCAGCGCATAAGGTCAAGCAAATTCAAACGATGGAAGTCCCCGCCGACCCGGTTGAACTGCGGCAAAAGTGGCCCAAGTTTCTGGAATCTGCTGCCGCACGAGGGCCAGTAGTGCTCGTTCTGGATGCCGTCAACCAGTTGGACGCCTCGGCCGATCCGTTGTGGCTGCCCTGGATTCCCCGGAAGCTCCCGGCCGGACTGAAACTGATCGTCAGCGTGCTCGATCACGGCGAGCAGTCCCAACTGGACTACGAACCCGCGCGGGACGAACCGGCCGACTGGCTGCGCTCCTTGCGGCGAATTGGACTGGCCTCCAAGGACGAAAGGACCGAGGTTCCCGTGCTGGAACTGGATGACGAGGCCCGCCGGCAGATCATTAATGATTTGCCCAGCGTCTTTTGCAAGCGGCTGGAAGCGCCTCAGATTGATCTGCTGCTGAAGAATCAAGCCACCTGTAACCCACTGTTTCTGCTCGTCGCCTTGGAAGAACTGCGGGTCTTCGGGTCGTTCGAAAAGCTGCCGGAGCGGATAGCCAAACTGCCGCGCATTGAACAGGCCGCCGAGATCGAGTCGGCCCTGGACGCAGTCTTCGGCCAAGTGCTCGACCGATTGGAGCGGGAGACGCACCGGCAGACGCCCGAGCTGGTGCCGACGCTGTTCCGGCTGTTGGCCTCAGCTCGCGAGGGTCTTTCCGAGCAAGAGCTATCCGAACTTCTGGCCCGTCAGTTCCCGCAGTTTGCCGAAGAGACCCGCAACGGCGCAATGCACATCGTCCTCCGCCAATCGCGCCGGTACTTGATGCGCAAGGGAACCGAGCAGACGGCCCTGATCGACTTCTACCACCGCAGTTTCTGGAAAGCCGTACGGGCAAAGTATCTGCCGGATGCCCGCTCGCGGCACGATTCTCACCAAATACTTGCCGAATACTTCGACCGTCAGGACTGGTGGCGAGAATCGCTCGACGAGCAGCGTTCACGCGCTCAGCGCCTGCCGCCGACGCCCCGGCCGGCCAACCTGAGGAAAGTCACCGAACTGCCCGCTCAGCGTTTCGCCATCTGCCGCGAAGCCAAAGCTGGTGAATGGGCCCAAGATCTGGACGTGGCCTACCAACAGGTCGAGCAGCTTTTCACAAAACTCGATTTTCTGGAAGCGAAGAACGCATGCGGTCTGGTTTTCGAACTGCCGTCCGATTTCAAGCAATCGCTGGAAATCCTGCCGGAAGCTCGACCCATACAGCGCATCTTGAAGCTGTTGGACGAAGCCCTGCGGCGCGATATTCATTTCATTGCCCGGCATGCGGTCGATTATCCACAGGCGCTTTTTCAGTGTCTGTGGAACAGCGGCTGGTGGTACGACTGCCCGCAGGCTGCCAAGCACTACCAGACCGCCGATTCCAGCCGTGAGACGGGCATTCCCGCGTTCCTGGGAACCTCCTCGCCGCTGAAACTATATGCGATTCTGGAACGCTGGCGCTGCGAGCTGCAGTCCTCCCGGCCGGATGTTCGCTGGCTCCGAGCGCTTCGTCCGCCGCCAACCCACTTGGGGACGGCCCAGCGGTCAGTTCTGCGCGGGCACAATAAATACGTGACCTGCGTGGCTTTCTCGTCCGATGGCACTTGGCTTGCTAGTGGCTCAGAGGACAAATCCGTGCGGGTATGGGACGTATGCACGGGCGAGCAAGTGGCGTTGTTGAACGGGCACGAAGGCTGGGTGAACAGCGTGGCATTCTCGCCGGACGGGTTGCTCCTCGCCAGCGGCTCGGCTGACAACACGGTACGGCTGTGGGACACGGGCGCGGCTAGGGAATTGGCTGTGTTGCGAGGACACAATAACTACGTGACCAGCGTGACCTTCTCGCCCGATGGGTCGCGGCTCGCGAGCAGCTCCGGGAAATTGATGGGTACTACCGTGGATAACACGGTTCGACTGTGGGACGCTTACACAGGTGCGCAACTGACCGTGCTGCGCGGACACGAAGATCATGTGGCCAGCGTATCGTTCTCGTCGGACGGAACGCGAATCGCCAGCGGCTCGGCTGACAAGACGGTGCGGATTTGGGACGCTCGCTCCGGCACGGAGTTAGCCGCGTTGCGCGGGCACGAAAACGTGGTGTTGAGCGTGGCTTTCTCGCCGGACGGGCGGCGGCTCGCCAGCAGCTCAGATGATGGTACTGTGCGGCTGTGGGACGCGCGTACGGGCAAGGAATTGGCCGTATTTGGAGGGCAGCAATTAGTACCAATCTCCTTGGCCTGCGTATGCTTCTCTCCGGACGGGTCGCGACTCGTCAGCGGCGGGAATGACTCGATGGTGCGCATCTGGAATGCGCGCACTGGCGCGGAATTGGCCGTCTATCGCGGTCATGAGCACTTTGTCTCTAGTGCGGCCTTCTCACCTGACGGGTCATTGGTCGCGAGTGCCTCAAAGGACAATACGGTGAGGTTGTGGGATACGTCCATGCATGCGGGACGAGCCGAATTGCGCGGAGACGAATCAGGTGTGTCCAGCGTAGCCTTCACAGCGGACGGGTCGCGACTTGCCAGCGGCTCGTACAAGACGGTGCGAATTTGGGACGCGCAGACGGGCCGGGAGCTTGCCGTTTTGCGAGGACACGAAGAACAATTCGTGAATTGTGTGACATTCGCGCCGGACGGATCGCGACTTGCCAGCGCCTCGGACGACGCGACAGTGCGGCTGTGGGACACGGGCACCGCTACCGAACTAGCAGTGTTGCGAGGACACACATATCATGTGTACTGTGTGGCTTTTTCGCCGAATGGATCGCGGCTCGCCAGCGGCTCGCTGGACATGACGGTGCGGATCTGGAATGCTCGCGCGGCCACTCAAGTGGCCGTGTTGCGCGGACATGAATCTTCGGTCTGGGGCGTAGCTTTCTCGGCGGACGGGTCGCGGCTCGCCAGTGCCTCGCTTGACAAAACGGCGCGGGTTTGGGACTCGCGAACAAGCGAGCAACTGGCAGTGTTGCAAGGACACGAAAGCTATGTAACCAGTGTAGCCTTTTCGCCGGACGGGTTACGGCTCGCCACGGCCTCAGAGGACAAGACTGTGCGTGTGTGGGACCCGCGCTCTGGCGAATGCCTAAAGGTCATTCACCGAACTATCGATCCCGCCGCCATCGCCGGTGGACCGATTTGTCACCGATGGTCCGCTATCACTTCCAACCAAGAATTGCGCGTCGAGGATGTGCTGAGCGGGCAGCCGGTTGCCTGGTTCCCAACAAGGCTATGGCCCATCGCCACATCGCCCAGCGACAATCAGTGGGCCGGAGGCGTCGCCAACTACCTATGCATCGTTCGCCTGGAGGGCGCCATTGCCGAAGCTCCCTCAGCCGGCCGAACCATCGCCGACTGAAATCCGCGTAGCTAGCGCAACCCAACACGGCGACTCGCTGCGGCGAGAATTCAGCGGATCTCCGAATTTTTGCAACTTCAGCTATGGTCCGAGTGAATGATCTTCTCTTCTGACGCGACATTTTCCGCTATTGACAAACGTCGGCATCCAATCGCTGCCGGAGATTCGACGTGCCATGCACACGGCGTGGCCGCATGATGAGCGCCGCGTCGTGTCTACGTCACAACCCTTGTCTTTGCCGGCGTCCATCGATGTTATCCGACGGCGAGTTGACCACTCTACTGGCCGCGCTGCGCCTCTGGCAGCAGCAGATGTCCACGTTGGGACCTGAATCCCAGCAGTCCCTTCCACTACTGGGCGACATTCAGCCATTGAGCGCAGCAGAGATCGACCAGTTGTGCGCGCGAGTAAATGTCGAGCTGCACACGCTCGCGCCGGTCGAAACCGGCAGCTTCGTGCTCTGCCTGTTCGACTCCGACTAATTTCAAGTCGGGCCACTTGCAGGCACAGAAGTCTTCACCAACCGCCACGCAGCATTGGAAGCAGCAGCCAATCGGCCTGATGTGATCATCGTCCCGATGTTCACTTAGCGAAGACCGCTGCCAAAACCGTGAATCATTCAACATCCCCGACACCCAACAAACAGGAGCAACAGCATGAGCACCCTCTTGGATGCACCGGTGGCCCGTGCCACCGCAAACACTTCGACCACAACCCCTGCGCAACGGCTGCGCACCATGATGGCCGCGATGCGGCTGGCGTTTACTTGGTTCGGCGTCCGCAAGACGCTGACCGAACAGCAAAAAGCGCAAGCCGCCGAGTCGTTCGGCGCCGATGGGCACTTGCTGTCCGCCGGCAAAAAGCTGCTCGACACCAGCCATCCGAGCTTCAAAGCCGTCACCGCCGTCCGCGGCCGAGCCTGTGCGTACTGGAAAGGTTTGAGCCTGCCGTTCCCGGAGCCGGGCATCCGGCTGATCCGCCAAAGTGACATTGGGATGCTCGACATGCAAATGACGACGTTCAAGGCGGAACTTTCGGAAGCCGTCGAGCAGCTTGACGAACACTTTGACACGCTCAAGACAGCGGCCCGCAGACGTCTGGGAACTCTCTACAACGGGGCCGACTATCCCGAGTCGGTGCGCGGGCTGTTTGACATCGCTTGGGACTACCCGTCTGTCGAGCCGCCGAACTACTTGCAGCAACTCAGTCCCGAACTGTATCGGCAGGAATGCCAGCGGGTGACGGCCCGCTTCGACGAGGCGGTGCGGTTGGCAGAACAAGCATTTCTTGACGAACTGTCCAAACTCGTTGCCCATTTGACCGAACGGCTCAGCGGCGACGAAGACGGCAAACCGAAAGTGTTTCGCGATACGGCCGTTGCCAACCTCACGGAATTCTTCGAGCGCTTCCGCCACTTGAACGTCGGCTCCAACGAGCAGCTTGACCAACTGGTCAGCCAGGCCCAGCAGACGGTGAGGGGTGTCGTGCCCCAGCAACTGCGCGATGACCAGACATTGCGGCAGCGCGTCGCCACACAGCTTTCCGGCGTGCAGTCGGTGCTGGACGGTTTGCTCGTCGACCGCCCGCGCCGCAACATCCTGCGCCGCCCCAAATGAAAAGGTTTTTCCTATGCAACTCGTGATCCTGCCCGGCGGCACGATCCGCTGCCTGTACAGCGAGGATCTGCCGCTGCAATGTCTGGGGCAGGTTGGCATTTCTCGCGGCTCTCACGTGGAACCAACAGCAGACGGCCGGTGGACTGCGGACTTGGCACCGGTCAACGGGCCGCAGCTTGGACCGTTTAAGCGTCGTAGCCAAGCACTGGCAGCCGAACAAGCGTGGCTGGAATCACACTGGATTCTCCCGCAAGCGTGCCCATAACGCCAGCGTCTCGGTACCTTGCTGCGGCCCCGCACCACTTAACCAAATTCACGTTGTGGCTTCTGCACGTCGCAGAAGCCGTTTTCATTTCTTGATATTGCCACTTACCAAAACGAAGGGGGACCCTATGACCCAAGCCGAGCTTGAACAAGCCGTGGCACACGCGACGGGCGAATCGCGGCGCACCGTCCACGCATTGGGCTTCAGTGTGGCCGATCCGGACACCGTCCGCTACGACCCGGAGCCGCCGCGGCGCGGACAGACCGTCGATTGGGATGAACTCGACGCGCATCGCGTCAGCCTCTTCCCGTAGTTCTTGTTTGTAAATGCACGCTGTCGGGCGGAACGGAGTCCGCCCTTCTCTTTCCGTTGTCGCAGGAAGCGTTCCAACCACTTGTCACCCGTTTGTTCTGGGGAGTTCAACCGCATGAAGATTTTGCTGATCAATAACGACGGCGGCGGATACGCCGATTACGTGGACGTGGCCGCAGGGACGACGGTCACCAGCCTGTTCCGAGAGCAGATCAAATCGGCTCGCGCCAGCGACTTTTTGATCCGCGTCAATCGCCAGCCGGTAGCCGCCGATCAGGTGCTCCAGGAAGGAGACCGCGTGAGCATCACGCCGCTGAAGATCGAAGGGGCGTAAGTCACCGCAACTTGGTCCAGCCGTCGCCGGGCAGCGCTGCTCGGCGACGGCCGTTGGAGAAACCTGCCATGGAGAATCACAAACGCCAAATGCTGCACGTGGCCACGGCCATTCACGAGCAGCTCGCTCACTTCCGCAGCACGCCGCCCGACGTCACCTTGCCGCATTCAGATTGGTCGTACTGTGTCGACATCCTGCGCCGTATGCGGCTGGCGCAAGAACGCGGCTGGCAGCACGCGGCCAAACGCCAACAGCAATGCTTGGCCGAACAGTTGACGTTCTTCAAAGACCGACTGGCTTCACTGGCCGACACGCTGGCCAAGCCGCCGCGCGTGCCGATACTGGCCTCCGTGGCGGAGATCTACCGAGACATTGGTTCGCTTTCTCTGGAGTTCGACGAGGTGAACTGGGACCTGCGCGACAAAACGTTGTCGGTCCACACCGAGCCGATCACGCTAGGCGACGTGTATTTGGGTCCGTTCGAGATCCAGGTCGATATCCGCAAGATGTCCGACCACGGCTGCTACCGGATTATCGCCCACGATCCGCGTCCGGCGGCCAGCAATTCGTCAGTGACTCATCCGCACGTTCAAGATGAGCAGCTTTGCGAAGGCGAAGGCAAGTCGCCAATTCGCCGGGCACTGCGGGAAGGCCGCATTGCGGATTTCCTCTTGATCGTGGCCAACTTGCTCAGCACGTACAACTCGTCAAGTCCCTTCGTGGCGCTGGATGACTGGGACGGTACGCGCTGCGCCGATTGTGGGACTCTGACCACCGAAGATGACCGCTGCGGGTGTGACCGCTGCGGCGGCGATATCTGCCTGGACTGCTCTCGTTCGTGCGGCGACTGCGGAAGTTACTTCTGCGCGGACTGTCTATCCGAGTGCAGTGATTGTCGTGATGCCTACTGCACGCAATGCCTGAAGCGTTGCCGGGAATGCAATGAGCCGTTCTGTAAACACTGTCTGGAAAACCAACTGTGCGGCAACTGCCGCCAACAGCAGGAAGACGACGAAGATGAATACGACGAAGCGATGGAAGAGACGCCGGCAACGGATGATGCCGAGCAGACGTCAGCGGTGCTTGCGCTTCAGCCCAACGGCTTGGGCGAAGCTGTTGTATCTGCGCGATTACGGCGACACGGAAGTGGGTGGTTTTGGCATCTCCGCCGCCGCCGATTTGCTGACGGTCAAAGACGTGCAACTGGTCAAACAGGCTTGCACGCCGGTCACCGTGGCCTTCGAGGACGAGTCGGTGGCCGACTTCTTTGACTCGCAGGTGGACCGCGGGCTCAAGCCGGAACAATTCGCCCGCATCTGGGTCCATACGCATCCGGGCGATAGTCCACAGCCGAGCATGACGGATGAAGACACATTCGCGCGCGTCTTCGGTCGATCCGATTGGGCGCTGATGTTCATTCTGGCCCGCGGCGGTCAGACTTACGCCCGGCTGCGGTTTAACGTCGGGCCGGGAGGTGAGTTGGAGATTCCCGTCGACGTGGATTTCGACCAGCCATTCGGCGGCAGCGACCACGCTGCTTGGGAGCAAGAGTACGTGGCTAACGTGCAAGCCCCCACACCGTTCAACGATCACCCAAGGCTGCTACGCAACGTGCTCGCCCCGGCCGGCGCGGTCGAACTGCGAAATGAAAAACTGGCTCCAGCCATGCAACATGCTTCCGCAGGACTGATGGCCGAGGAGAACGACTTACTGCTCAGTGAAATACTTGGTGACGATCCCAATGGCTGGGACCAGTGGGATCGTTACCTCCAAAACGAACAAAGCGAGGGTTATCCATGACGAACACTCCACTGACTGACCGCTTCACGCGTCAGCAAGACTGAAGTGGACCCCGAAAACTGGTCGCGCGGTTAAGGTGTAAAATCGAAATCCTTACCCAGCAGTTTCAAGGAGGTCCAGGCGATGAGCAAGAGGCGTAGTCGGAAGCGGTATGAGGCGTCGTTTAAGGCGCGGGTGGCG
>JBGTKH010000005.1:0-6279 GCA_041744735.1 Pirellulaceae bacterium
CAATGCTCGCACCACAACATCTTTCCCGGCGTCGATATCTTCACGGCGGCGGGCCAGCAGTTGATGTTGTCGTTTGTCGAGTTTCAACCACGCGCCGTCGTTCAGCCGCACAGCCATCCGCACGAACAGATGGGGCTGCTGCTGGAAGGTGATCTAACATTTACGATTGGCGACGAAACGCACACGCTTAATCCGGGCGACATGTGGCGCATCCCCGGCGGCGTCGTCCACAGCGCTGTGGCGGGTGACGAACCCGTCAAAGCCCTCGATGTATTCCATCCGATTCGCGATGACTATCGCTAATCAAGTCAGTCCAGTTGGAAACACTCATGGTGCATATACCTGTCACCATACGGTCTTTGAATCTAAGGTACGGTTTCCACATTCTACGCTGGAATTCGAATGGTTGCCATGTCGATCATTAAGGTTTCTCCACGACCTCATCGGCTCGTTTCGCCGCGGATCGGTCCTTGACGCTCACCGGCTGTTCGAGATTCACTTCCGTCTCGGCCGACGCTTTCCTAAACCGGCCATAGATCGCGCCCAGATTCTTTCGCTTCGCGATCACTTCGCAGGTGGCGATAATCAGTGACACGGCGCCGTAAACAAGCACCGTATACAACACACCGTCGGCCAGCGGATCGGTAACACCCGCGACCGCCGGAAAGAGCGAGGCCTTTAGCAACAATCCCAAATGCGCATTGCGCACGACAACTTCAATCGCCACGGTAAACGAATCGTTCAGCGGCAAGCGGAACAACCAGCCCAGGCCATAACTTAACCACACCGACACTAAGGCGAACAAGAACATCGCGACGGGCGCCCGCAGTCCATAGGCGAAGACTTGAACGCGGCCGCTGCCCAGCGCGGCGACGATGATCAGGGCCAGCAACACCACGCTGGTTCGCACGCAGACCTTGCCGATGGTCTCGTGGTACTCCGGCAAGAATCGGCGGACCCACATGCCGGCCAACAGCGGCAATAACAGGCAGCCGACGATTTCCATCACGATCCGCTCGGCCGGCATCTGAAAGTCCTCGGGCAACTGTGTCGCACCGAACAGTTTCAAAACCATTGCCGTCGTGACCAAACAGCCGAGAGTGCTGACGGCCGTGGCCGAGATCGACAGCGCCACGTTGCCTCGTCCCAGATAGGTGAAGATGTTGGAAAACGACCCGCCCGGCATGGCCGCCACAACCAGCATGCCAACCGCGATCCCCGGCTGCAGCCACAAGGCTTTGCCCAGTCCCAACGCCAACAGCGGCGTAATCAACAGTTGCAGCAGCAGTACGACCAGAATCGCCTGCGGCGCTCGCAGGACATTCAAAAACTCGCGGGCTGTGAGCGTCGTGCCCATGCCCAGCATCGCCATGACCAGCAAACCCGCCGACAGGTAATACTCGTAATAGGCGTAATCGAGTGGCATCGCGTGCAGTTCCCTGAGTGGCCTTTCGTCGGCTCACAAGAGTAGCGAACAGTCGCCAGCGAATAAAGCCCGCTGTGGGACTGCGGGCGGCGATTCCGTTTGGGCTCGCGATTGCATCGGCCCGCGGCGGTTGATAGATTCTCAGGGCTTCCCGTGCATCTCCCGCCCGTACTGCGAAGGCCCGCTCGCCAATATGTCCGCCGTCGCCCCGAATCTTCAGCGCCCCACGCGCGTGCGTTACGGCGTGCTGGGCTTTGCCTGCAGTCTGTCGATGATCACGTACTTGGACCGTGTCTGCTTTGGCGCGGCCGCGACGGCGATCGTTGTCGACTTGCATTTGAACAGCGTCGCCGATTTGAAGTGGGCCTTCACCGCGTTTGCATTTTCCTATGCGGTCTTCGAGGTGCCCAGTGGCTGGCTCGGCGACGTGTACGGCCCGCGCATCACGCTAATTCGCATTGTGCTGTGGTGGTCGCTGTTCACCGCACTGACCGGCATGGTCGGCGTGTCGATCGGCAGTGTGACCGTGGGCGGGCTGAGCTTGTTGATCACGATCCGCTTTCTGTTCGGCATGGGCGAGGCCGGCGCGTATCCGAACATCACACGGGCGCTGCACAACTGGTTCTCATATCGCGAGCGAGGTTTCTCGCAAGGCATGGTCTGGATGTCGGGCCGATTGATGGGCGGACTGACGCCGCTGGTCTGGACCGTGCTGATTGCCGGCATCACCACGACGCAGATGTCACCGTCTGGCGAGGCAGTTGAGCAGACGCTGCTGTCGCCGCTGCTGCATTGGCGTTCGGCGTTCTTACTCTTCGGCGTGTTAGGGATCGCGTGGTGCGTGCTGTTTGCGCTCTGGTTTCGCGATCGGCCGGCGGATAAGGAGTCAGTGAACGAAGCGGAACGGGAACTGATCGACTTCGGCCGCCAGGATCATCACGGCGAGCACGCGGGAGTGCCGTGGGGCCGGCTGCTGACCAACGCCAATCTCTGGACGCTGTGCTTGATGTACTTCTGTGCGGCCTACGGTTGGTACTTCAACATCACCTACCTGCCGCGGTTTTTGGAAGATCAACACGACGTTCCGGTCGCCAGCCTCTTGGGTGCGATTTACAAGGGCGGGCCGCTGTGGCTGGGAGCGTCGGGGTGTTTGCTGGGCGGCTTCGTCACCGACTGGTACGTGCGCCGCACCGGCAACCTGCGGATGGGGCGGCGGCTGTT
This sequence comes from Pirellulaceae bacterium, assembly GCA_041744735.1. GTDB lineage: Bacteria > Planctomycetota > Planctomycetia > Pirellulales > Pirellulaceae > JBGTKH01. The sequence continues at coordinate 2,648 of JBGTKH010000005.1, forward strand.
GGGCATCATCGGGCACGTGCTGTGTGCCGCCTGTTACTTTGCGCTTCCGTTCACGAACACGGCCTTCACGTTCTTTCTGGCGATTTCACTGGCCGCGTTCTTCAACGACCTAACGATGGGTCCCGCGTGGGCCACCTGCCAAGACATCGGCAAACGCTACGCCGCCATCGTGGCCGGCTGTATGAACACGATCGGCAACCTAGGCGGAGCGACCGCGGGTTTCGTCACCGGTTACATTCTCGACCTGACGCTGGCCAAGCACGCGGCCGAATTAGGCACCGACGTCGACAAACTTTCCGAATCGGCCAAATCCGCCGGCCTAGCGCCAGGCTACGAGATCAACTTTTTCATCTACGGAGCCGTCTACGTAATCGCCGTGCTCTGCTGGCTGTGGATCGACGCGACGAAACCGGTGGTGGCACCTAGCGAAAGCGAAGCTCAAATCCCCTAGGATTCGTCGCCCGCACGCGCGCCACTTTGTCCCGATGTCCGCGCCCCTTACTTCGACGCTCCTGTGCCTTTCAGTTTGTGCAGCGTCACGGAAACATTGTCGCCATCGACGGTGAAAACCAGGTAGTGGTAGAAGCCCCACTTGCCGTCGTTCAGCGGCGCTCCGGCGCCGCCCGAGATCAGGTACCGCGTCGGGTCGCCCGGTTTCCACGCGGGCACGTCGGTGATGTTGTCGGGATCGGCCGGGTTGAAGTACAGGTGTTCGTGAGCCGCCAGGACATAGGCGATGTTCTTGTAGTTCGCAAACAGTTCGGTCAGCGCCTTGCGGTCGGTCGGATTCAGCCGGTCGTCCCACTGCGTGGCCGGCGGGCCTTCGTCCTGCGCGTGAATGGGATAGTGCATCGCGATAAAGATGTGAGCCTTGTCGCGGTTGGCATCCAGGTCCGCCTTGAGCTGCTGGTGTTGCAGCGGGCTCATGTAACTGAACTCCTCGTCCGCGGGCGGCGGAGGCGTGTTGGGTGGCGGGACATCTTCGGTGTTCAGGCAAATGAATCGCGAGTTCCCGTAGGTAAACGCACCGTACGTCGGCGCCACATACTGCCGGTACAGCTTGTGCATTTGCTCGCTCGGAATGTCGTCGTGATCGTCCATCTCGTGATTGCCCGGCGCGTTGAAGATAGGCACCGTGGCTTTCTCCGCCAGACACAGAAAATCTCGGAACTGCCGGCGCATGATGTCATATTCGGCCGGCGTCTCTGCATCCGGTTTGCCTTCGATGATGTCCCCCAGCGACAAAGCAAACGCCGGCTTCCGCGCGCGAATCTCCGCAAAGATCTCCACAATCGTGTCCGGTTGAGGCTCACCCGACGCCGGCCGGTTATCCCCAAACACCACAAACGTAAATCGCTCCGGATCCTCCGGCGGCGAGAGTGTCCCCGTCCCCTTCATAGCCGCAATCTCCGGCAACCCCTGCCCCGCCACCTGCGGCTCAGCAGCAAGCAGTTCGCAGCCCGATTGCGGTGACCTCGCCAGTCCACAAACAACACCGATCAATACGACAACCAGCAGCGCGCGTCGAAGCAGTCTCATGGCATCGGCCTCCAACAGAAAGGAAAAGTGACCCCGGCTGAAAAGCCCCCGATTCCGCCTGCCGGGTCCCCAAAGTCTAACCAGCGTGCATAGTGACAGCAACCATTGGTCTCGGCCGTAGAACTGCGACGCCATCTTGACTTTCGCCGCAAGACTTCCGAGTCTTAGGTCTACTCGTTAGCCGTCCCACCGCCATAGTTCCGGAACCGGAGGTTCGCCAGTTTTTCAACTTCGGACTTGGACATTCGGATTTTGTATCAAGGGGTACCGACGACGCGACCGGCCAGCAGTGGCGCCGCGTGACTGACAACGGCGTGGGCATGACCGAGGACGTAATCAAGAACTAATTCACGCAGTTCACCTAGCGCCACTACCGCGGCCTGGAGTTCAACGGGAAACCAGCCGGTATGAAAGCCGCACGAGACTTCAGTAGATCGTCCTTCGCCGACTATTGCTCATTCTTCCGCATTGCACGACGTCTGGCCGCAGCACGCCGAGTTCCTTCAACAGACGTTCAAGGTGCCGCGGTGCCGCACATCGACTGCCTACTTCCCCGCTTCGAACTCTGGTCCAAACGCTTCTCCGACTGAACGGACAATTGATTTGGGATTTGGGATTTTCGATTTGGGATTTGGAAAGCAGGCTACGCTGGAAATCCTGGCCAAGTCCTCTGGGCTCGCGGCGCGCATGACATCAACGAAATGGCTAAGATCGGCCTGCAGGCGCCGGAGTTCCTGTAATCCGCTAAGTAGAATCGTCTGACTCGGAATGAATTTCGTGTAGGTGACTTTCGACAGCGCCCTTGAACTTGGCGAAAATGTCGGCGGCGCCTTCGACGCCGGGCAGCATGTCGGGCCACCGCAGTCGAAATCCGTAGCCGTGATGGACCACGTGCCGAAACTGGCGAAAGGGCGCCAAGTCGTCGGCTAATTGGGTGTCCAACAGTGGCGGCAGACCTTCGCGGGGCGGATCACAGAATGCCTTGGCCAACTCCACGTGCCAGTCGCTGCCCGCCGGTATGTCAATCTCGTGGAATCGACAGATCCGCTTCAGAACGTTCTCGATGCCGTTGTAAAAGTTGGCCAAGAACAGTCCGGCAGCCGCTAGTTCGCGGACGGTGGGTTCACGCGTGGCAACGTCGCCGCGCAACGAAGAGAGTTCGTCAACCGTCGATTGAATCGCTTCAAATTCGATGTCAATCTGTTCCGCGAGATCCGTCAGCTTCATACAGGACCCGTCCTCTCGCGGCGACGTATTGGGAAAAACGGTCATCCGGTCTCAAGGGAATGACGTCGACACGCGTGCCTAATTCCTCTGCCAGCTTCGCACCGAAACGGAACAGGTCCCAGCCATCCAATCCCTCGCACGCCAGGTCCACGTCGGCCGCGGTGTCCGGCGATTCCAACGCCGAACCAAACAAGATCAGCTTTCTGACGCCAAACGCCCGGGCAATCTCGACACATCGGTCCATTGTGCGATTCATGACAAGGCCTTTCTACCTTCCGATTGTAGCCGATCGGTGGCCAACATGGGATCGCGACTCATGCGGATCATTCGTATTCGGCGTTGCGCCGTTCCTCTTGCCCGTTGAAGAAGATGGGGAGAGCGGGAGATTGAGAGACGGGGAGTTGAAGAACGCCGAATTCACCTTGTCACCCGCGCTCCCCATCTCCTTGTCTCGTGTTATTGCTGCCACCAACTGTCGCGGAGCCAGCGGCTGCGGACGGGTTCGGCGAGGGGCTTTTGGAATTCCATCGGGCGGCCGCCGTCGACCGTGGGGCCGGCGTCGTTGTCGGGGTAGGGATCGTGCAGCGTGGCTTTGTATTGCTGGTGCTGCTGCGTGCCGGGATTCAGCACGCGCGGTCTGGCCAATCCGCATCCAACCACTGCGGTCAGCAGTAGAACGGCCGAGAGCAGTTGAACGTGCTTGCGCATGGCGATGGCTCCTGAATAGGGTCGGGCGGAAAGTGGCGGGCAATTATACGGGCGCGGGGCAAGCGGCTGAAGGGGAAATTCCGCTGCGGCGCAAACGGGGTCGGGAGTCTTTTTCAGTTTTGGCGGAGTTGGCTCAGTCGGATCAACACGCGGTCGTC
>JBGTKH010000006.1:0-11392 GCA_041744735.1 Pirellulaceae bacterium
CCTGCCACATGGTTAACAAAAGGATCGTTGCATGAACAAACAAACGACACGACGTGACTTTTTGAAGCAGTCCGCGACCGTAGCGGCGGCTGCGGGCGTGGTGCCTTACATTGCTTGGAATCAGAAGGCGTTTGCCAACGATGCCGCCAGCGATCGGCCGCGGATCGGCTGCATCGGCGTGGGAAGCATGGGCACGGGCGACGCGCATGCTCACGCCGGCTTCGGTGATATCTTGGCTGTGTGCGACGTCGATTCGCGCCGCTCGGAGAAGGCCAAGCATGATCCGAACATCGGCAAGGGGAAGGCCGACGCTTACGGCGACTATCGCAAAATTCTCGAACGCAATGATATCGACGTGGTCAGCGTCGTCACTCCCGATCACTGGCACGTGAAGATCGCCATCGAGGCGCTGGAAGCCGGCAAGCACGTCTTCTGCCAGAAGCCGCTGACGCTGACGATCGAAGAGAACCAACTGGTCCGCGCCACTTGCGAGAAGCACAAGCACAAAGTCTTCTTCATCGGCACACAGCAGCGCAGCGACAAAGACCGCTTTCTGCGCGCCGTGAACATGGTACAGAAAGGTTTACTGGGCGACATTCAGAAAATCACCGTTGGCATCAACGGCAGCCCGACCGGCGGACCATTCCCCGTGGCCGAACCGCCGCCGGAATTGGATTGGAATTTCTGGCTTGGCCAAGCGCCGCAGGTGGCCTATCGCGAACGCCGCTGCCATTACGAATTCCGCTGGTGGTATGAGTACTCGGGCGGCAAGTTCACGGATTGGGGTGCACACCACGTCGATATCGCTACGTGGGCCATCAACCAGGATCAGCAAGGACTGGGTCCGACCGAGATCGACGGTACCGACGCGAAACATCCGGTGCCCTTTGAGAACGGTTATCCGACCGTGGACGATTCCTACAACTCTTCACACGACTTCAACGTGAAGTGCAAGTTCGCTGGCGGCATCGAGATGCTGATCACCAGCCACGGCGACAACGGCATTCTGTTCGAGGGCACCAAGGGCCGCATGTTCGTCAACCGCGGTAAGATCACTGGCCAGCCGATCGACGAGAAGTGGGACGAAGGCAAGTTCGGCCCCGAAGACCTCGCGAAGCTGTACAAGGGCAAGCCGCACGAAGGTCACAAGAACAACTTCTACCGCTGCATCAGCGAAGGCGGACTGCCGGTGTCGGACGTGTACAGCCACACGCAGATCATGAACACCTGCCACTTGGCCGCGATCGCCGGGCGATTGGGCCGCGTGCTCAAGTGGGATCCGAAGAGCGAGCAAGTCCTGGGCGACGAGCAAGCTGCCACGTTCATCGCCCGCAAACCGCGCGAGGGATTTGAGATTCCGCGAGTGTAAGCGGCCGTAAGTTAGCTGAGTAACGAATTTAAAAAGCCACGGGGCGAGTCACGACTCGCCCCGTGTTTTCTTGCGCTGGGCAAACGAAGTGCTGAGGTCAGTCCTTCAAAATTCAAAATCGCTGGGGAAATGCCCTCCAAGTGGCAAAACTCGATTCCCAGCGATTTTGAATTTTGAACGAGTGACCCGTGCGCGTCGGTGCTCCCTCCCACAATCAGCCAACACCCACGGTAAATTTTCCCTAGCCCGCAAAGTTTGTCAATGCGCAGTGATAGGCGTTGAGCGAATGCGCCGATCTTGACGGCTTCATGTAAGCGTAGTCCCACATCCGTTCGATATTAACCGTATTCGATGTTTGCACTTCGATCCTCGGAGAAACACGCGATGGATGCCCTGCGCGCTACGGTCATGTGGGTGGCGGTGATCGGTTTGACGGCGGTTTTGACCCAGCAGGCCGCGGCGGGAGGTTTGTGCTGCCAGTCGTGCGGGTGCCACGAGCACGTCAAGCGAGTCTGCAAACTGGTGTGCACGTACGAGGAAGTCGAGACGCCCACGTACGCTTGCTCGCCGCTAGAAGTGTTCTGCCCGGATAAGGGCAAAGTGTGCAGCAAGTGCTATCGCTGCGACACGATCTACAAGCTGCACACGCACTGCAATTCGACGACGTGCGAGACGTGCACCGAGTGCGGATGCTGCCGCTGTGAGGAGTCGCGGCACTGCCTGACCACGTGCACGTGCAAAACCGTATCCGGCTGCAAAAAGCTCTGCGGCGCCAAGCCCACCGGTTGCTTCCACGAGCAATGCGTGAAGCAGCCGACCGGCGTGTGCAAGCAGCGCGTGCCTGTCATCAAGTGGGTCACGTTCGAAGTCTGTGACGACTGCTGCCGATCAGGAAAGTAAATCTCCCGTAGCGGAAGTCGTGAGACTTCCGAACTTCCACGGAAGCATCCGAACTCTCACGAGTTCGGCTACCAATTCATTCATAAGCTCCCCCATCTGCTTGACATCGACCGGCCAGGCGCGCAGACTACGGCTGTGCTCCGCCCCGACGCCGCGGGCTTGAGAGTTGGTGAAACTTCTACGACGACGCGCATTTCTGGACTCGTTACTCGTCATGGACATGCTGTTCCTTACGCTGGGCGGGCTGCTGGTTGGGCTGGTCGGCCTGCAGGTTGGCTTGGTCGCGCTGATGTCGGTGCGCGATCTGTGGCAAGCCAAAAAACAACAGGACGCGGCATTGGAACTGCTGCGGCAACGAGTCGAAGGGGCCAAAGTCCATCGCGTACAACGCGAACAGGCCACGCGGCATTGGAACGGCAATCGCAAATTTGTCGTCTTCCGCAAAGTCGCAGAAGCGGACAACATCTGCTCGTTCCATCTCTTGCCGCACGACCGCAAACTGCTGCCGCCTTTTCAGCCCGGCCAGTACCTGACCTTTCGCTTGGAGATTCCGGGACGCGACAAGCCGGTGGTGCGTTGCTATTCTCTCTCCGACTGTGCGCGGCCCGATCATTATCGGGTCACGATCAAGCGCGTTCCGCCGCCACCCGACAAGACGGACGCACCGCCGGGGCTGATCTCGAACTACTTCCACGAACATATTCACGAGGGAGACATCCTCGACGTCCAGGCGCCGCACGGCCAATTCGTACTGGACCCCATGCAGCGCCGGCCGGTGGTGTTAATTGCCGGCGGCGTCGGCATCACGCCCATGCTGAGCATGGTGAATGCGATCGCCGAGAGCAAATCGGGGCGCGAGACGTGGTTGTTCTACGGCGTGCGAAACCGCCGCGAGCACGCGATGGCCCAGCACCTGCGGTCAATCGCCGCGCAGCACGAAAACATCCACGTGATCAACTGCTACAGCCATCCCACCGGTGAAGACGTCCAGGGGCGCGATTACCAGCACGCCGAGTGGATCAGCGTCAAGTTAATGCAGCGTCATTTGAAGAGCAACAACTATCAGTATTTCATCTGCGGCCCGCCACTCTTGATGCAGGCCTTGACGACGCAATTGAACGAGTGGGGTGTGCCGCAGGGCGACATCATGACCGAAGCCTTCGGCCCGGCAACGGTGAGCAAGGCGTTTGCCAAACCGGCGGCCGGCGAGACGGCGGCCGCGGCCACCGCGGTCAAAGTCACGTTCGACAAGTCTCATAAGTCATGCACTTGGGACCCCAACGCGGAGAACTTGCTCGACTTCGCCTTGAACAATGGCGTGCACATCGATTCCGGCTGCCGGGCCGGCAACTGCGGCACGTGCCTAGTGGCCCTGAAGTTGGGCAATGTCAACTATTTGACTGAGCACGGCGCGGACGTTGAGGATGGGGCCTGTTTGACGTGTATTTCCGCTCCTAACGGTGATGTCGTGCTTGACGCTTGAACGGCGCATGAACGGCCGGCGACACTTCCGCCACGCGGATTTCTCTTGAACTATAATGCAACGTACGGAACACTTGAAACTTCGAACGCATCAGGAGCCAGCACCATGCAACGCACGACGTATCAACGGCGGTCAAGTCAACTCGAAGTGTTATTACTTGGACAGCGCACCTTGGCACTCCGTAGCCGGATTCGTGAGAATTCGGGCGATCTGCGTTATCCAGTGGACCGAAATCTCACGATTTCGGCTACAAGGTGCGCTGTCCAATTACCATGTTCGATCGCACTGGTGATTGCGGTCACAGCTTGTCTTTTCCAGCCGCTCGCGGTGTTTGGACAACAGCAGATCGATCCCGCCAAAGTCTTGGGGCACAACGAGTGTGCCGAATGCCACAAGTCGGAAGTCGCCGCCTGGCAGCAGTCGTCGCACGCCACCAAGTCCTTCACGATGCTCACGACCAACCCCAAGGCTAAGGACTTCGCGGCCAAGTTGGGCATCACTGCGGCACAGCTCACCACCACGTCCGTATGCACCACCTGCCACGGCACACAACAGGAGCTTAATGGGCAGGTCATGGCGCTCGGCGGCAATTCGTGCGAAGCTTGCCACGGGGCGGCCGGCCCAAAGACGGGTGGAGCGGGCGAGCTTGGCTGGTTCCGAGTGCACAGTTACTACGGGCAAGACATTAAAGACCGCGCGAAGGAATCAGAAGAACATGCTCAGCAGCGGATCGCCTATTGCGACCGGATGGGAATGAATCGTTCCGCCGACGTTTACGACATCGCTAAGAATTGCTATCAGTGCCACACCGTTCCGATTGAAAACGTGGTCAATCAGGCGGGGCATCCCACGGGCAACGCGGAGTTTGAATTCGTCGCGTGGGCACAAGGGGAGTTGCGGCATAACTTTCAAATGAATCAAAGCGTCAACGCCGAGGCCCCGACGCTCTGGACTGATCCTCTGTGGAACGGTGCCGCACGGACGGCGCAAGGGCGCAAGCGATTGATGTACGTTGTGGGGCAACTCGTGGACCTTGAAGTCAGCCTGCGCAATCGCGGCGCGGCCATCGACAAAGGTGCCTTTGCGACAGCGGCAGGCAAACGCGTTGGCGCCGCACAGAGCAATCTGCAAAAAATCGACGGTTTGGTCGCCTTGCCTGAGGTAAAACGTGCCTTGGAAGCGCTGAAACCGATTACGCGCGTCAAGCTGCTGATCGTGAAGGCCGACGACAAGCCGCTGTACGATGCGGCGGCCGACGAAGTGGCCGCGGCCGCCAAAGCATTGGTCCAGAACCACGACGGGAGCCAGTTGGCGGCCGTCGATGCCTTGGTGCCGGGCATCGCCAAAGGTCAAGTCTTTCAACCCTAATCGGCGCTGGCCGCGCGCCGGTTACCAACAGGAGCGAGATTCACATGAAAAGACGTGCAAGTTGTCTGCGTGCGTTGGTCGCCCGGCCACTCGCGCCGGTGATGCTGATGCTGGCTGCGGCGGCCTGGTTTTTCGTTCCCTACGTTCAACGAACATTCGGCTCCGTCGGGCGGTCCGCGGAATCCAACGCGGCGGCGGCCGCAAAGGAAGTCTCCGGCCACTGGAAAGCGTTTGATCCGGCGCGGGTGGAAGGTGCAAAGATGTGCCTCGACTGCCACCGGTCGGAAACGGCCGCCTGGTTCGCCTCGAAACATGCCAACGTCGTGTTTGATGAGTTGCGCAGCAATCCCAATTCGCAAAAGTACAGCCAAGCTCTCGGCATCAAGCCCTCGGACGTCGCCAAGAACTCCGTGTGCACGACTTGCCACGCGACGCAACAGCGGGACCGTGCCGGACAGTTGCACGTCCAGGCTGGGGTGTCGTGCGAGTCGTGCCACAATGCTTCGGGCGGCGAAGACGGGTGGCTGAATCGCCACGCCGTTTACGGTTCCTACGGCGTTCGCCGCGCGGAGGAAGCGCCCGAACATCGCGAGCGGCGAATCGCCGATTGCCGCACGGCCGGCCAATATCGCTCCGGCGACATCTACCAATTGGCCAAAGCCTGTTTCCAATGTCACATCGCGGGGAACGAGCGGCTGTTGAACGAAACAGACCACAAAGCCGGCGACAGCGCGGGATTTGAATTCGTCGCTTGGTCGCTGGGCGAGGTCCGTCACAATTCCTTCCTCGATCCGCGCAGCAATGCCGAACTTCCGACGCTGTGGGCGGACCCTTTCTGGAGAGCCGACAAGCGCGCCGCTACCGCCGCCGAACGACGAAGGTTGATGTACGTGCTGGGCACGCTGGCCGACTTGGAAGTTAGCTTGCGTAATCGCAGCGGGGCCACCCTCGACGGGCGTTTCTCTCAAGCGATGAACAGCCGAATCACTGCGGCGCAGGAACTCTTGCTCGGTATCGCCGAAATTGTTCCCATGCTCGAACTTGACAACCTTCAGCAGGCGCTGGAGCCGGCGATCGAGAAACTCGACGAAGTGAGCGCCGACCATCAGCCGGTGTTCGCCGGGGCGGCCGACAAGGTGGCAGCGGCCGCGCTCGTCATTGCGCAGCATCAGGACGGCACTCAACTGGGCGCCTTGGACGATCTGCTTCCCGCCGAATTTCGAGGTGATGTGTTTCAGCCCCAATAGGCCGCGGGCCTGGATTTCACCTGGCTCGGTTCCTTATTGAGTGGCGTGCGATTACGATGGGATGTTCCCAATGTTTTGATGTGCAGTTGCTCCTTTGTGATTGAGGCGTCATGGCCACGGCAGAACCGATTCGGCGTCCCGAACGATGGAGCGTGCCGTTTTCGGCCGACATGGGCGACGCCGACGTCGATCGCATGCTGGCCATTCCGCCGTTCAGTCAGTTGGACCCGGAAAACTTCCGCGGCAAGATCACGCTGCGCGGCCTGTTGCAAAACGATGCCCGCATCGTGCGTTGCCAGCCGGGCGACATCATTGTCCGCGAAGGCGACTGGGGCAACACGGCGTTTTTTGTGATCTCCGGTTCGGTGCGCGTGGAATTGGAGCCGCCCGGACGCGGACTGCCGGATCGAATCCTCGGCCGCAGCGAGCCGAAGCGGAAAAACATCTTTCAAGCGATTGCCCAGTTGTGGACCCGGCCTCGTTATCCCGAGGTCCGAGACGCGGAAAACTATCGCACCGATCCGCAGCTCGGTTTGCGCGGCACGGGCCAGCAGACGCAAATCTACTTGCAAGATCTTTCCGTGGTGCTGGACAATTTCCGGACGGCCACGATTGGCGCGGGACAGTTTTTTGGCGAACTGTCGGCGTTGGGCCGCACGCCGCGCACGGCCACGGTGTTCGCCTACGACAACGCCGAGTTGCTGGAAATTCGCTGGCAAGGCCTGCGCGACCTGATGCGCCGCGACCAGAAGCTGCAGGCGGCGATTGACCAGGTATTTCGCGACCGTGCGCTAAGTTCGTTCCTGCAAAACACGCCGCTCTTCGCGCATTTGAACGAAGGCGAGATGGCGGAATTGGTGGCCGAGGCGCAATTCGAGATGCACGGCACGTATGACTGGGCCGTGCCATTTAAGAGGCTCGTGAAGCAGGGTGCCACCACCGGCGTTGAGCATGAACCGTTGATCGCGCAAGAGGGCGATTATCCTAACGGCGTGATTTTGATCCGCAGCGGCTTGGCCCGCCTAAGCCACAGTTTTCATTACGGCCATCGCACCGTGGGTTATCTGACGGCAGGGCAAATCTACGGATTTGACGAGATCGAGGAAGGTTGGCGCAAGTCGCAGTCCGTGCCGTTCAAGTACTCGCTGCGCGCCATCGGCAACACGGCCGTGGTGACCATCGCGACGCCGTTGATCGAGCGGTACTTGATCGAGCGGGGCGATGCGGCGCCGGGCCGCGGCGGACCGAAGATGCCTGTCAGCCAGTCGGCCACAGCCGACACCAGCCGCATCAGCCCCGACTTTGTTGAGTTCCTCGTGCAAAACAGGTTCGTGAACGGCACGGCGACCATGTTGATCGACCTGGACCGCTGCACGCGCTGTGACGATTGCGTCCGCGCGTGTGCCGCCGCGCACGAGAACAATCCGCGTTTTTTGCGACAGGGCCCAATTCACGGCCACGTCATGGTGGCCAATGCCTGCATGCACTGCGTCGATCCGGTCTGCATGATTGAGTGCCCAACGGGGGCCATTCATCGCGACCTGCATCAAGGCCAAGTAGTGATCAACGACCGCACCTGCATTGGTTGTGGAGCTTGCGCCGGGAATTGCCCATACGACGCGATTCGCATGGTCGAAGTCCGCGGCGGCGACGGCAGATTCATTCGCGACGCGGCCGAACACATGCCCTTGGTAAAAGCGACGAAGTGCGATCTCTGCGTGGACCAGTTGGGCGGCCCGGCCTGCCAACGCGCGTGCCCTCACGATGCACTGGTGCGGATCGACATGCACAACGTGGAAGCATTAGCAACCTGGCATAACCGATGAAGTTGTACGCACGACGCTGGCGAAACATCGTCATACTGGCCGTTTTGGCGGTGCTGCTGATCGTCGGCGATGCGCTGTGCCGCGTGTCGTTGCATTCCACATCCAAAATCCTCGGCTGGATCTTGGCCGCGTTGATTGTCGGCTTGGCGATGTACAACGTCCGCAAAAGGCTCCCCTTCTTGCCGCTCGGTTCGTCGGCCGCGTGGCTGCAATTGCACGTGTATGCCGGCGGGCTCACGATCGTGCTATTCGTGCTGCACATCGGCTGGCGAATTCCCAACGGCGCGTTCGAGTTGGTGCTGGCCGCGCTGTACGTGGCGGTCGCGGGCAGCGGGGTCGCCGGCTTGTATCTCTCGCGCAGCTTTGCCCGCCGACTGACGACACGCGGCGGCGAGGTGATCTTCGAACGCATTCCCGTTTATCGTAAACGTCTGCAATGCGAAGTCGAAGAATTGGTGCTGCGCTGCGTGTCCGAGTCCGACTCTACGGCGATTCCGGCGTTCTACACCACACGGCTGCGGCCGTTCTTTGAAAAATCGCGAAACTTCTTCTCGCACTTAGTTGAATCACATCGGCCGCGGCAGAGGCTGCTGTTGGAAATTCAGTCGCAGAACCGCTATCTGAACGAGGCGGAACGCGGCTTGTTGGTACAATTCGCGGACCGGCTGCGGCAAAAGGACGACTTAGATTATCAGTACGCACTGCAAGCGACACTGAAGTATTGGCTGTTTATGCACGTGCCGTTGACTTACGCGCTGCTCGTGTTCGTCGCGGTTCACGTGCTGCTGGTGCACGCGTTTTCAGGAGGCGTCCGATGAGCGGCCAGCAGCCGGAATTCAGCTTCGACGAAAGTCGCTACGAACGCCCCAACCAAGACTGGATCTGCGGTTGGGCGGCCGACGGTCAGGCATGCCCGCTGGGTCCCGGCAAGAACGGAACCTGCCGCGGCACGTATCAGTGTATGCCGTACCGGAAAGACGACCGCTGGATGTGCGCCCGCTCGCCGTCGCGCGGCGGAAAGTGTGCCGACGGCCCGCTGCCCGACGGCACCTGCTGTCTGCCGATTCCGCCGTGCCGGCCCGTGCGCAGCGTGTTGGCCAAGCGAAAACTGTTTACGCTGTGCACGTTTGCCTTTGCCCTGGGCAGCACGCTGTTGATGATCGGCGTCCCGCAGCGGTCGGCCGTGATCAGTCCCGGCTGCCCGACGGCGGCGCACAGCACGATCGAGAGTCGCTGCGAGGTCTGCCACACGGCGGGCAACAGCGGCTTCGCCGACTCGATGCGAACTGCGTCTCCGGCTGGCGATGTCATGCAGCAGAGTCGTCTATGTCTTAACTGTCACGAAGATTTCGGCCCGCACGTCATGCATCCGCATAGCTATGATCCGCAGATGCTGGCGGTGCTGACACAGCGCATCAATGGTAACGGGAAAACGCCCGACGCACCGTGGCTGCTCTCCACCGCCCGCGCCGTGCTCCCGCCACCCGGAACCTCTGACGGCCAGTTGGCGTGTGCGGACTGTCATCACGAGCATCGCGGCGAACGATTTGACCTGAAACATATGACCAACCAACAGTGTCAGGTCTGCCACGCGGCACCCTTTCACAGCTTCAGCAACGGCCATCCTGAGTTTTCGGTGTATCCATACCAGCGGCGCACGCTTTTGTACTTCAACCACAAAACACACTACGAGTCTCACTTCGCCAATTTCGAGCGGATCATGCCGGGAGGCGTTGCGCCGCCGGAGGCCAATGTCGAGCAAAGCATTTCGGCTGCGTCTTGCTTCCACTGCCATCAAACCGATCCGCAGAAGCAAACGATGGTCTTTCGGGGCTACCAGCAGAGTTGTGCGGGCTGTCACGACCGGCAGATTACTGACGACGCCTTTCCAGCGATGGCCGTCGTTGTCACTCCGCCTGCGGCCGGCGATGCAGCCAGCGGAACTTCGCCCGACGATCAACTCTCTTCGTCGATGCTTGACCGCACGACGCCTTTCATGGATTTGCTAATGAGCGCTGACGGACAGCCTGAAGCGACACCTGCGGAACGGCGACAGACAATCAGCCGTTTGATCGCCGACCTTGTCGAGCATAAGCAAGTCCGTCTGCGACAGCGACTGACTGACGCGCTCGGTCCGAAAGCAACCCCGGCCGAGATCGACGAGTTGACGCGGCTGCTCTCATTAAGCCGGTTCGTCGCCATGCAGAAAGAAAGCGCTGACGCCGCTAACGAAGATGCGACACCAGCGCAGCATGACCCAACCGGCATCGGTTGGTTCCTGCACCGAGACGACCGTTCCATTCGCTACCGCCCGCAGCAGCACGCCGATCCATTCTTGCGAGCATGGCTCGAGGTGACGGCAAAGCTCGTAACCGACCGCGACTGGCGCGCGGCCATCGACGAACCAGCGGCGTCCGGCGCCGAGGTTCAACCGGCCGCACGTTTGTTTGCCAGCTTGACCAATCCTACGTCCGCCGGACGCTGTATGAAGTGCCACACGGTCGATCGCCAAGCGGATGGCAGTCTACAAATCAATTGGTTTGCTCGCCAGCGAAAAACGTACGAGCGAACATTCACCACCTTTTCGCACGCTCCGCACGTGACGTTGATGGGCGATGAAAGCTGCGCCCGCTGCCACCAGTTCGTTGAACCGTTCGAGTTGTTCAAGCCCGAGTTCGTCGGCCGCAACATGACCATCCAAACCGACCCCACCAGCGTCGAAACCAGCGGCTTTCGCACGATGTCCAAGCAAGCGTGTGCAGCGTGCCACAAGCCCGTTTCAGTACGCGAGAACTGCCTGACCTGCCACCGCTACCACGTCACCGCGCCGGGGTCGGGTGTTCAATAATTCAATTTTCGCGGGGCAAGTCCAAGCTACTTGCAAACGTACTGCCCGCGAAAATTGAATTATTGAACACCCGACCCCTAACGCAATTCTCGTCGAAGTTCCTCCAGCATTTGCCGAAACGCAAACTCCTGTTCCTCGCGCCGCTGGGCGCGACGCACGGCTTCGGAAACCGCGCTTGGTGCGATCCCGCCAAACGAACGCCCGATTTCATCCAGGGGACTCCAGCGATAGCGAAACGGATCGTCGGTAAGGCCGGCGCGCACGGGATTCAGGTGCACGTACCGACTCAACTCCCAACAGTGCGACTGATCTTCGACGGCCACCGCGTGAAAGCGATCTTGAAACAATGGA
>JBGTKH010000007.1:0-6840 GCA_041744735.1 Pirellulaceae bacterium
GACATTCACGCCATCCGCATTCTCGCGATGGAACCGACCACAGACCGGCATCGCGGTCCAAAGTCAGGCCGATTATTTGCCAGTCATGCGAGCGAGCGGCTGCGGATTCTGGGTGAAATCCCGGTGCGAAAGTTTGGCGGGGACAAACAGCCACTTGATCCCGACGGCAATCCGGACACTAGTTTTCTGGCAAAGATTCCCGCGGACACGGCGTTTACATTTCAAACGCTGGATAAAAACGGCATGGTGCTGAATATGTCGCAGACGTGGCACCAGCTTCGTCCCGGTGAGATTCGTGTCAATTGCGGCGGCTGCCACGCTCATAGCCAACAGCCGACGCAGTTCGAAGACACACTGGCCGCGCGGTCCGATTACAAGATCTGGGATCTCGTCAACCAAACGCCGCTGGTCACTGGCAAGCAGCGCGACGAGTCGAAGCAAAAGTGGGACACGCGCGACGAGTCCGGCTTGCAATTCTCCGACGCGGGTATCGTGAACGTCGAATACCATCGCGACGTGCAGCCAATCCTTCAACGAAGCTGCGTGGCATGCCACACGGCGAACGGCGGACGTGAGCCCGCGGGCAACTTGGTGCTCGACGCCGACAACGAAGACATCAACGTGCCCAACCAGGGAAAGTATCCCGGCACGTATTATCGTTTGGCGATGGACCAACAAGCTAAGTTCGGCCACAAGCCGGTGATTCACAACGGCACTTGGAGGCAAACGAATGCTTCGCGCTACATCCGCCAATTTCAATCACGGCGCAGTTTGCTGACATGGAAGGTTTACGGGCAGCGGCTCGATGGCTGGGCCAATGACGATTTTCCGACCGAGAAGGCGCCCGGCGATCCAAACACACTTCAACTCGCTGGCCAGCCGATCGAGAACACGCAACGCAATCGCGACTGCGCCGACCTCGATTTCACCGGCAGCCAGATGCCGCCGCCCGACGCGGTCGCGGGTACGTACGTCGGACCGGATGGAAAGAACGTCAAGGTGCAACCGCTCACGGATGAAGACCGCCGCACGCTCGTTCGCTGGATCGATCTGGGTTGCCCCATCGATCTCGATTACGACTCGAGCGACCCCGGCCGCCGCGGCTACGGCTGGATGTGCGACGACAACCGGCCGGTGCTAAGCGTTACCTATCCGCGAGCCGGCGCGAATGCGTCACTCGACCGGATCGTCATCGGTCTGCATGACTATTATTCCGGACTCGACGAAGACAGCCTTACCGTCACGGCCAACTTTGAAATCAACGGCGTCACCGCGGGCGAGAATCTGGCGGCGAAGTTTCAGCAGGCCAGCCAAGGCGTGTGGCAATTGAAGTTGGACGAGCCGATCGCCAATCTGCCCATAGCAATGCTCACCGTCTCGGTAAAAGATCGCCAAGGCAACATCAGCCGAATGGAACGCACGTTTTCCGTCGGACCGGCGGCTGGCGGCGGATAATCAAGCTACAATCTCGCGGCAATCTATGAACGACGAAGAACTCATCGCCATCGACACCACCGCCATGCCGTGGGAAGAGCGTTTCAACGAACGCATTGGACGGGCGTTGTTTCGCAAGAATCTCTACACCGATCCGGAGACCGGCATGGAAATCCGTCTGGTGCGGTATCCGGCCGGAGTGATCAATCCGCGTCACACGCACCCATGCGGTCACGGCATGTATGTACTTGAGGGAACGCTCGTCACGCACGCTGGCCGCTACGGTCCCGGTTCGTTCGTCTGGTTCCCCGAAGGTCAGTTGATGGAGCACGGTGCGAGTGCGGACGGTGATGTGACGGTCGTGTTCATCACCAACAAGAGCTTTCGCATCGATTACGTCGATTAGGTCCCCATTCTCTTACTTTTTTCTGCCTCGATCTTTCTGCCTAACCTCAATTATCTCTTGTCCCGAAAATCTCCTTCGTTCTCACTATCACCCTCACCGGCACCCGGACGATCGCGAAAATCACCTTCGTCGCCGGTGCCTCGGCCGCCCGCCCGGAACGCGTCAGCGGCCGCCCGCCCATACGCGGCCGCCGCCGGATTTCGGCTGATCCACACGTAGTACGTACCGCCGCGGCGATCACGCAGGATCATCTTCGCTTCCTTATCCACGGGAATGCGATTGCGGGCGTCGAGCAACTGCCGATGGGTGCTCGTCGTTCGCCCTCCGACCCGTAGAATCGTATCCCCGCGACTGATTTCGCCGTCATCGGCCAGCGATTCGGCCGGCGTTTCACGGATAAAACCCGTGATCTGCATCCCTGCATTTCCTTCCACCACGTAGACACCCAGGTAACCGGGATAGTCAGTGTTTTGCGCAGGACAAACGTCAATCCAAACGACGCTCGCGAACAATGCGACGAATCCAGACAACACGGTGCGAGAATGAGTCTTCATAGCCGCCTCCTAAGAAAAGAGGGATGGATCATCAACGACACGCATACAAGCTATCAGATTTTTGCCTCTCGTCAACGATCTCGTTGTGGCCGGTATCGGCCGGCCCTAAAGAATGAACTTGCTCAAATCTTCATCCTCCGTCACCGCTTTCAGCCGCTCATCGACGTACGCGGCGTTGATCGTGACTTGGCCCATCTTCATGTCGGGCGCTTCGAAGCTGAGTTCTTCCAGCAGGCGTTCGAGGATCGTGTACAGACGGCGGGCGCCGATGTTTTGGGTGGATTGGTTCACTTTGTGAGCGTAGGACGCGAGCGAGTCGATGGCGTCGTCGGTGAATTCGAGCTTGACGCCTTCGGTTTCCAGCAAAGCGACGTATTGCTTGGTGAGCGAATTCTGTGGCTCTGTCAGGATGCGGATGAAGTCCTCTTTTGTCAGGTCGCTTAACTCGACGCGGATTGGGAAGCGGCCTTGCAGTTCGGGCATCAGGTCGCTGGGCTTGTTGCGGTGGAAAGCGCCGGCGGCCACGAACAGGACATGATCGGTGCGAACGTAGCCATAGCGGGTTTGCACGGTGGTGCCTTCGACGATCGGCAGCAGGTCGCGCTGCACGCCCTGCCGCGACACGTCGGCCCCTTTGCCTTCGCTGGCCACGACCTTGTCCATTTCGTCGATGAAGATGATGCCCACGTTTTCGGCCAGGCTGATCGCGGCGCCGTTGATCTTTTCGGGGTCCAGCAGGGCATCGACCTCTTGTTCGAACATCACCTCGCGAGCTTCCGCCACCGTCAGTTCGCGGCGCGACGTGTGCTTGGGCAGGATCTTCTCGAACATGCCCTGCAGATCGAAATCCATCTGCTCCACCCCCATGCCGCTGAATACGACCGGCGTGGCGCGTTGTTCGACCGTCAACTCCACGCGCCGCTGATCCAACTCGCCGGCCACCAACATGGCTCGCATCTTTTCCCGCGTCCGCTGGTACTGTTCGGGCGGTTCCGGCTCGTCATCGTCATCGTCCGACGCATCGAACGTCACCGGCCGCGGTGCGAGCAAATCCAGCAGCCGCTCTTCGACGCGCCGCTTGGCTTCCTCCTCCACGTTCTTGCGTTCGCTCTCGCGCACCAAGCCGATCGCGTTTTCGACCAATTCGCGGACCATGCTTTCCACGTCGCGGCCGTAGTAGCCGACCTCCGTGTACTTGGTCGCTTCGACCTTAATAAACGGAGCGCCGGTCAACTTCGCCAGCCGCCGCGCAATCTCTGTTTTGCCGACGCCCGTGGGGCCGATCATCATGATATTTTTCGGTGCGACCTCTTGCCGCATTTCCTCGGACAGCTTTTGCCGCCGCCAGCGATTGCGAACCGCCACGGCCACGGCACGCTTGGCGTTCTTTTGGCCGACGATGTAACGATCCAATTCCTCGACGATTTCGCGCGGGGTCAATTCCCGCGGCGTGACGGCCAATTCGGCCTGACGTGCAAGCAGCCTTTTCACTCCAGTTCCTCCACGACGATGTTCGTATTCGTGTAAATGTCGATGCTACCCGCGATCTCCAGGGCCTTCCGCACGATGTCGGCGGCGGCCAGCGACGAATTGTCCTTCAATGCCCGCGCGGCGGCGATGGCGTAATTGCCGCCCGATCCAATGCCCATGATGCCATCGGTCGGTTGAATCACGTCGCCCGTGCCACTGACCAGCAACGTGTGTTTCGAGTCGGCCACGGCCAGCAGCGCCTCCAACCGCCGCAAGGCCCGGTCGGTGCGCCACTCTTTGGCCAACTCCGTGGCAGCCCGCGGCATGTTGGCCGGAAAATCCTTCAGCTTGGCTTCAAACCGTTCGAGCAGCGCGAAGGCATCGGCACTGGAACCGGCGAATCCGCACAGCACTTTGCCATCGCCCAGCCGGCGGATCTTCATCGCGTCGGCCTTCATCACCGCCGTGCCCAGCGTCACTTGGCCGTCGCCACCCATGGCCACCTTGCCTTGATGACGAACCGTCAAGATCGTGGTCGCGTGAAACTTCATTTCCGTCGGGACTCCGTGAAATTCTTCGTGGCGACAAGTTTCCCGCTTGTCGTGCCACAAGCAAGGCTGCTCGTGGCTACGCGGGCACACAGCATCATTCTGGCGTAAATCGGTCGATTACTCCAGGGGCGGTTGGTGCTGACGCAACTCGAACCGATTTCTATAATTCAAACAGGGCCAGAAGTTCTTTCCGTTTCGGTCGACAAACATCTCGCCGGGCCCTGGCCCGGCCCTCTACACGAGCCGCAGCATTTGAGTGATTCACGCATCATCGCAGAAACCTTTCGCATCCCAGCGATGGACTGCCCCGAGGAGTTTCTGCTCATCGAGAACGGCTTAAATCGGCTCGCAGGCATTCGGCAGATTCGTCCCGATTATCTGAATCGCTCGCTGCGAGTTGAATTCGACGCCGACAGACTGGACACCGCCGCCGTGGCCGATCGGCTGCGGCACATCGGATTTCCCGGCGAGACAGTTTCGCCGCAAAGAAAGCCCGGCCGCCCGCCCGCCGATATTCCGCGGCTGCGAGCCACCACGATTGCCGGCGGCTTGCTGTTGGTTGCCGCAGCGCTCGCCTTTGTGATGTCAGCCGCGCCGCAATGGATCGCGGCTCTCGCAATTCTGTCCACGATTACATCCGGCTGGCCTGTGGCGTGGGCCGCGCTGCGAGCGATGCGTTTGGCGCGGCTCGACATGAACGCGCTGATGACGATCGCCGCCACCGGGGCACTGATCACTGGGCCCAAAACTGGCGAGTGGCTCGAAGCACCCACGGCGATGTTTCTGTTCGGCGTATCGCTGTGGCTGGAGAGTTACAGTCTGGGACGTGCGCGGCGCGCGGTGCAAACACTGGTCGAACTGACGCCAGCCGTCGCTCATCGAATTGAAAACCACCTACGTCCCGCCCCAGGCGCGGGTGAAACCACATTTGATGCGAACACGCATCGCGTGACCGATGTGAGCCCGGGAGAACTTGTCGTCGGCGATTATCTGCTAGTGAAACCCGGCGAGCGCATCCCAGTGGACGGTGTCGTTGTGGCGGGCAGTTCGACAGTGAACCAAGCACCCATCACGGGTGAGAGTATGCCGATCGAAAAATCGGTGGCCGACAACGTCTTCGCCGGATCGTTGAATCAAGAAGGCGTGTTGAGTGTCCGCGCGACGAAGACGGCGGACGATAGCACGCTGGCCCACGTGGCACGACTGGTCGAGCAAGCTCAGTCACATCGCTCACCGACCGAACGTTTCGTCGACCGCTTCGCGCGGCGCTACACGCCGGCCGTGATTTCGCTGGCCGTGTTGCTGGTGGCCGGGCCGCCGCTGTGGAGTTGGCTGGGGCTGAGTGGGCGCAGCGGCATGACGCTCACCGAGTGGCTCGATTGGTTGCACCGCGGCTTGGTATTGCTAGTGATCGCTTGCCCGTGTGCATTGGTCATCTCGACGCCGATCACGATCGTTTGCGGCCTGCACCAGGCAGCGCGATACGGGATTTTGGTGAAGGGCGGCCAGTATCTGGAAGCGGCCGGACGAATCAACTGCGTGGCAATCGACAAGACCGGCACCTTGACCGAAGGCCAGCCGCACGTCGTCGATGTGAAATGCACCGGCGGCCAGTCGCCCGACGATGTGCTGCGCATCGCCGCCGCGCTGGAATCCAACAGCGAACATCCGCTGGCCGCCGCAATTGTCGCTGCGGCGGACCAGCGGAATCTGACTTGGCAACCAGCGTCCGACTTTGCCGCGCTGCGCGGCTTCGGCGTGCGCGGCACCGTCGATGGCCAATCATACTTCGTGGCCAGCCCGCGGTTTTTCTGCGAGCAGCGTTTGGGCGGTGGTAAAATACCCGAACAATGGCTCATCGGCGACGGCGCGTCAACCGTGGCACTGGTCGGCAGCGACCAACAACTTCTCGGCGCGATTTACTTGTCCGACCAGCCGCGCGACGACGCGGCCCAATCGATCGCTCAACTCAAACTGCTGGGTGTAAAGAACGTCGTTATGCTCACCGGCGACAGCGCCGCGACGGCCAGCCGTATTGCGCACTCCGTCGGCATCGAAGAAGTGCATGCGGAACTGCTGCCGCAGGAAAAAGTCGCCCGAGTCGAATCGCTCGCCGCTCGTTATCCACATCTGGCCATGGTCGGCGACGGAGTGAACGACGCCCCCGCGTTCGCCGCCGCCGCCGTAGGCATCGCGCTGGGCTCGCAATCGAGCGACACCGCACTGGAAACGGCCGACGTAGTCGTACTCTCACCGCACCTATCGCGACTCCCGCAATTGTTGCATTTGGGCCAGCGCACGCGGCGCCTCTTGGCTCAGAACATCTTCCTGGCGCTGGCCATCAAAGCCCTGGTGCTGCTGCTGGCCGCATTCGGCCTAGCCACGATGTGGATGGCCGTCGCCGCCGACGTCGGAGCCAGCATGG
>JBGTKH010000008.1:0-9906 GCA_041744735.1 Pirellulaceae bacterium
ATGTTGTATCGGCTCCGCGGATTTGCCGCGGACGGCCGACCTTCAAATATACGCGTATCGAAGTCGCTGGCGTGCTCGATTGGCTCGGGGCCGGCAACTCGCTGGAGGAACTCGTCACGCGATATGAAGGCAAAGTCCCGCGCGAAGCGATTCAGGAGGCAGCAACGCTGGCGGCCGAAGCGCTCGTCCGGGAATCGGCGGCCGTGGCGGGAAGCAAATGATCGTGCTCGACGAGCAGCTTCTGGGATACGGATTGGACGCGGAGATCCAACGATGGTATCGCGGCACCGTGACGGCAATAACACACCTTCGACCCGGCACGGTCATCAAGGATGAAGCGATCCCGACACTGTTGCGCACGGCGAGGCAGCCGACGTTTGTTACGCTGAATGTTGTTGACTTTTGGCGCGGGATGCAGCCCGACCACAGGTTTTCCATCGTGTGTTTCGCACTGCCTGATTCGCGAGCCAACGAGATTCCCGGATTGCTGCGACGGTTGTTTGCCGCCGATCCGTTTCGGACGCGCAGGCAACGGCTTGGGAAGGTCATTCGCGTCAGCACGGAGGGAGTACGGTTCTATACGTGGCAATCGCGGCGTATCCAGCACATCAAGTGGTCGTAGGTCAACCTATCTTCGGAGTCCGGGGACTTCATGGTCAGCAACGGCATGTTCGCGCCCCGACCAGCCGCTTCAGGAACGTCGATAACATATTGGTCGTCTGACATTTAGCCAAGCTTTCGCTGACGCCATCAGCAGCGTAGAATGGGAGTATTTCGACTTTCGTATCGTGGTCAGTCGTGTCGATTTTGTTAGCCGGATTGCGGTAATGCATCTATGGCAAAGAGCAAACCACAACAGGCATTGGAATTCGTCAAGCAACACGCAGCACGAGGCGCAAGTGCCACGGACATCCACAATGTGTTCTTTGGCAATTGGGGTCGGTTTGCCCAATTGTTCCCCAGCCGCGCTGAGCGCGAAGCCTTTCTGCAAACGCCCGAGTACGAAGAGATCGCCCGTATACGCTTGGAACTCCGCCAGCAAGAGAAGGCCGCGTCCTAGCACTGGCCGTGGTATCCTGACAAGAGGCTTCAGTTTCGTTGTGTGATGCGCCGGTGTTCGTAATGGAAAGTCGCCCGACGATGGATAGTAAACCGCGATTGGCAGCGGGAACGAATCTGCCTTGCTATGTGTTCGATACGGGCAAGGACTTGGCCCGCTACGTGGCTCAGATCATTGCGGGGGTGATTCGCGAGCGGAATGCGCGGGGGCAGCATGCGGTGTTAGGGTTGCCGACGGGGTCGACGCCGGTGGGTGTGTACCGCGAGTTGATCCGCATGTACAACGACGAAGGGTTGGACTTCTCGGGCGTGGTGACGTTTAACCTCGACGAATACTACGGCCTGCAGCCGGACCAGTTGCAGAGTTACCACCGCTGGATGCACGAGCATTTCTTTAAGCACGTGAACGTTCCGGCGGAGAACATCAACATCCCGAAAGGAAACCTGCCGCCGGAAGCGGTTGATGCGCATGGCCGCGACTACGAAGAGCGGATTGCGCGGGCCGGCGGGATCGACGTGCTGCTGCTGGGCATCGGGCAGAACGGGCACATCGGGTTCAACGAACCGTTCAGCGCCCGCAACAGCCGCACGCGGCTCTGCACGCTCGACCCGGTCACTCGCAAGTCGGCGGCCAGCGACTTCTTTGGCGAAGAGAACGTCCCCGCACAAGCGATCACGATGGGGATCGGGACGATTCTGGATGCGCGGAAGATTTTGCTGTTAGCGCTGGGCGAACACAAGGCGGCCATCATTCGGGCAACCGCCGAAGGGCCCGTCACCGATCGTGTGCCGGCCAGCTTTCTGCAAGAGCACGGCGACGCGGCGGCCCTGCTCGATGAAGCGGCGGGCAAAGACTTGACGGCCAGCGTCACGCCGTGGTTAGTGGGTCATGTTGAATGGACAGACGCACGGATCAAACGCGCCCTGCTGTGGTTGTGCGAGCGCACCAAGAAAGCGCTGCTGATGCTGGACGACGACGATTTCCGCAATCACGGTCTGCATCAGCTTCTGCGACAACACGGGCCGGCTCAGCAAGTGGCGCATCGCGTCTTCCTCTGGATGATGAACACAATCGAGTATCATCCAGCCGGTCGGCAGCCGCGGCGCGTGATCTGCTTCAGCCCGCATCCCGACGACGACGTGATCAGCATGGGCGGCACGCTGATCCGGCTGGTCGAGGACGGGCACGAGGTGCACATCGCCTACATGACCAGCGGCAACATCGCCGTGTTCGATCACGACGCCCAGCGCATCGCCGATCTGGTGACCGAATACAACCGCCTGTTCGACATCGACCAGAACAAATCTCGGCTGGTGGAATCGACTGTCCACGATTCGCTGTCGGCGAAAAAGGCAGGTGACGAGGACGCCGACGCGGTGCTCAAAATCAAAGCGCTAATTCGCTGGAGCGAAGCCAAGGCCGGTGCTCTGGAAGTCGGCTGCCGCGAAGAGCACCTGCACTTTCTCGACTTGCCCTTCTATCGCACCGGTAAAGTGGCCAAGAACCCAACCGGCCCCGCAGACATCGCCATCGTGCGGCAATTGATCGAGCGGATTGCTCCGCAGCAGATCTATGTGGCCGGCGATCTCTCCGACCCGCACGGCACGCATCGCGTGTGCGCCGAAGCGATCTTCGCGGCTCTTCGTGAAATCGAAGCGGCTGGCGGCACGCGGCCCGAAGTGCTGCTGTACCGCGGCGCCTGGCAGGAATACGAGTTGCACGAAATCGAATTGGCGGTGCCGCTCAGCCCCAGCGACCTGGAACGCAAACGCCAGGCGATCTTCATGCACGAAAGCCAGAAAGACGAAGCCTTGTTCCCCGGCGCCGACCCGCGCGAGTTCTGGCAGCGGGCCGATGACCGCAACAAGGGCACGGCCGCCAAGTACAACCAAATCGGTCTGCCGCGATACTTCGCGATGGAAGCCTTCGTCCGCTGGAACGGCGTGCCGATCTGATTACGGACTGGGATTGAAGGCCTTGTCGATCTGGTTTCCCGAATGATTGAAGCTGTCCCCTACGGCTTGCGCCATGATCAGCACTGTGGCGGCGACGGCCAGTAGGATCATGGCCAACATGACGGCGTACTCGACCGCCGTGGGGCCCTCTTCGCATTGTAGAAATCGCCAGATTGGTTGCATGGCTCGGTGCTGCTTTCAACAGACGGCGCGTTCGGGCACAGATGCTCAAGAGACTGCTAAGACAAGTTTGCCGCTCCGCATGTGAAATGACGTGGTCACTCGCGGAGTGCGGTATAGAAAACCTAATACGGAAAACGGCCTTTGGCAAATCCATGGACGTTGAAATGGCCTGCGGGCATGCGGCGCGCCGAGAGATTTGCAGGCGGCGATATGCTTCGGCGGAAGAAGCGTTACAGAGTGACCGCAAATTCCCGTAGCGGATTTCGTGAGAATTCCGAAGTTTCACAACTTCGGCTACGGTTTTGAATTGTCCGCTAGATTCCAAATTGCCGCAACACGAGATCGGCGACGTCGGTGTCGGGCGTTGGGCGTTCGACGAATACGCCTTTTTGCGATGACAAAAGCACGCCGCGTTGAGCGTCGCTGGCGGCCGGCGCTCCGTGCGAGCCTTTGACGAGCGTGGCGTCCAGCGGGATGCTCTTGGTGGCAAAGTCAAAGTGCAACTCGACCGGGTCGTAGCCGGGCTTGCGGTGAATGTCCACCGTGCGGGCAAACGCCGGGGCTTTGCCATCTTCTAGCCACCAATAATACGCCTGCCAACTGTTGGGCGTGGAGATTAAAATCACATCACCCGCTCGTTCGTGATGCAGTTCGTACTTCTCGCGCTCGTCGCCGGCCAGCACTTCCGCGATTCCCGGCGCACCGCGGAACAGTTTTGCGACTTGCGAAACGACTGATTCACTCGCGTTGTTCACAAAGACGTGCGAAAACTGATGGTCGACTAGCGCCCAGGCTTGGCTTTGCTGCAAATCAAGGTGTTCGCCGTCGTCCGCCTCGCGCACCTTCAATAGTCCCGCTTGGCGCAGCACGCGATTCGGGTAACTCACGTGATCGACTGGTGTGATCACGTACTCGCTGGCGATCAGCCATAACAGATTCGTGCCGGCGTAGGCTTGCTGGAAGCCGGCGACCAGCTTGCCGATCACTTCGTCTAACTCGCCCAATGCCTTTTTCGCAGGCTCGCTGTCGGGGCCGGTTTTTTGGGCGGCGTAGTCTAGGTGTGGGAGATAGAGGCAGAAAAATTTGGGTAGAAAGATGGTTGCGGCGTGGATGGCTGATTCGACGATCCACGCGGTTGACTTGATGTTGGCCAGCGGGCCCCAGAAATGTTGCAGCGGGAAGTGGCCGATGGCGTCTCGCAGTTGGCCGTACAACTCTGTCGGCTTCGTGTAGCACCACAGCGACTCTGATCCGTCCGGGTTGTGCACCGGCGCGGGCATGCAAACGTAGTCGGCGCCGCAACCTTTGCTGAGCATCGGGAACCAGACGGCCGACGTCAGCTTCGGGTCATGCTGATGTAAGATGTCCCAGATCTGCGGTGCCAGGATTTTTTCATTCCAGGCCGTCCACATTTCGACTTCCTGCTTGTCGCGCCAGTAAAACCCGTTCCCCACAACGCCATGTTCCGCTGGCAGCTTGCCCGTCAGCATATTCGCTTGCACAGGCCACGTGACACACGGAAAACTCGGCACCAACGGCGCCCGGTCGCCGCCCGCCACCAACGCAGAAAGCCGCGGCATGTGCGCCACGTCCTGGCCGCGCAGTCCTGGAATCGAGAGGAAAACAACTTGGTCGGACATGATAAATTTCCGCGTCTGGTTACGATGATGGTGTTAGCTTGTTATGAGCGGTTGCAGAAATTCAAACGCCCGGCGGGCGGCGGTGGCGGCTTCGTGGCTGTGGCGGCTGAGTTCGACGTGCAGGCCGCCTGCGTAGCCGGTTTCGGCCAAGGCGTCGAGGATCGGCGGGAAGTCCATTTCGCCGTCGCCGAACATCAGGTGCTCGTGCGCGCCGGCGCGCATGTCTTCGATGTGCACGTTCACGATCCGCGGCGCCCAGCGGCGGATGTAGTCGACGATCGGCACTTCGCCCTGACAGTAAAGGTGACCAACGTCCAGCGTCAGTTGAAAGTGCGGCGCGTCGATCCAATGTAACAGCCGCTCGTAGGCCGCCATCGTGTCGATGAACATGCCCGGTTCGGGCTCGAAGCCCAGCGTCACTTGCTGCTGGCCCGCGTAGTCGATTACCTGCCGCAATCCGCCGGCCAGCCGCTCTAAGGCCTCTTCCTCCGACGCCTCGTCGCGCAAAATGCCGGACCAGAATGAGACACAGTCGCTGCCCAACTGCTTCGCCAGATCGATGCAGCGGCAGAGAAAATCGACTCGCTTGGCTCGCCCCGACGCATCGGCGGTCATCAGCGTAGGCTCGTGCTTCGTGCGCGGATCGAGCAGAAATCGAGCGCCGGTTTCGATCACGTTGCGCATGCCGTGATGCTGCAACCGCTCCCGCATTTGCTGCACATTCTCTGTCAATCGATCGTCAAACGGATTCAGCGTGCCATGATCGACCGTGAGGGCCACGCTGCGGTAGCCGATCTCCGCCAACAGGTCGACCGCCGCAAGCGGATCGTGATGAGCCAAACCGTTGGTGTTGTAGCCGAGAAGCACGGTAATTACGAATTACGAATTACGAATTACGAAGGATGAAGGAATACAGGTTAGGTCGAGTAGACCCACTTGCCCAACAACAGCGTTGGCAGCAGCAAGGCCAGCACGCCTAGTGCCCAAAACGGTTCGCTGGGGCGAGTGACGGCCAGGGTCACTGCCGCGTCGAGAATGATTAGCGACAGAATACAATGTTTTACGGCGGCCTGCACGAGTTGTGGCGCCGGATCGAGAATCGCCGAGTAGCAGCGGCGGAAGATCGTCGCCACCAACAGCAACAACATCAAGGGCCAAATCATTGGCGGGCGCAGCATCAGGCGAGGCGCGTTGCCGCCGACCCAAGGAAACAGCGCCAACATCCCAACGCCGGCCATCATGACCGCCACGGCCGAGATCAACTGCCGGCGGCTGCTCGCGGTCGCCTCCGTCCGCGCAAACCATGTTACGCCGACAATGTAAACTCCGATTCCGCCAGCGACGAGCAATTGTGTCACATCGTATCCCAAAGTCGCGGAATTGCCCGCGGCAACCAGCGGCGCGACGCTCATCCCCAACAGCACGTTCAGAAACCGGCAAGCGCCCATCGCCAGCGGCCCCACCAGCGTCTTCTTCAACACAGCGTCGTACAGCACGATGGCCACGGCCAACGCCGTGGCCACAGCGCCGCTGCGCCATGCGGCGGCCGCTTCGACCGGCAAGATGTAGCCCGCCAGCCAACCCGCCGCGGCGCCGACCAGCAACAGTTCATAACCTAACCACTTGGCCCAGCCGACGGGGATTTGGCCCGAGGGCAACGGACGATTCGGCCGCTCGCGTGCGTCGACCTCGATGTCGTAAACGTCGTTCAACACCATCCCCGCCGTGTAGAGCAGGCTCGATGCAATCAACAGCAGCACGAAGACTACGACCGGCTGCAATGACTGATGCACAAACAGAAACCCCATCGCCACGTCGGCCATCGCCGTGAAGACGTTGGGAATGCGAAACAGCCGCATGTAGGCGAGTAGCGTGGGCGGTCGCGGTAAGTGGTTTTGCTTGTCAGTCACGGGGCAAGATCGGTGTTTCTGAGTACGCGTTTGTCGACTGGAATCCAGCGGCAAGAGCTATGTGGCCGTGGCTGCCTGTGACTGCACCCAGCGTAAGAGTTCCGCGTCCAGTGCCAAATTGAATTCGGCAGCATACCGGCACGCTCGATCGTACCGGCCGCGCTGGTAGGCCAGCGCAAAGACCTGAGCTAAATCAATTGCGACGTCCGAGTCGGGTGCCTTGAGGGGGATTGGGATGGTGGGCAGAGGATCGTGCAAATTCCATGCATACACGTCCGACTTTCGCCGCTGGTCGCTGCGCGAGATGAAAGTGTAGAAGTGCCCCGCGGGCAAAGGGCGCCCCATGGGCAGACGATGCCCATTCAACAGCAAATCCAACTCGACCAAATGCACAGGCTGAGATAGCACGGCAGCTCGCCGCTCCAAATAAACGCCGCGGCCGGTGCCACTATTGTTCGTCGGCGAAAGAAGTTCCAGCACGGCCACCAGCGTCTGATTGTCGCGATGTGTGACGCGAATCGAAATCTCGCGCACTTCGTCGATGATCGGCAGTGGCAACGTGACGGGTTCCAACGTCGCAACGGCCCCGGCACGCGCGATGCTCGATTCACCTGTTTCGCGACGCATGAGTGCGATGTCCGGTCGAATCAGCTTGACCTCTACTTCTGGAACCTCGACCAAATAGACACGCTCTTCCATGCGCGCATCGTAATGATCGGGCAATTGACTGGCGAGAATCTCCACCCAACATGTGATAAACCACATGTGAAAATCAGGCCAATACCCCTGATCTTCGAGATACGGGTCCATTCCAGGAAAGGGACTAGGCATCGCGCAATTCCCCAAACAAATTGCTTAGTCGCCGCCGCGAATCAATGAAACTTCGGCAAACGCACGCTGACATTGTACACCCGAGCGACGGCGGAGCAAATGTTCGGCGGCTACTCAACGCTACTCAACTGCTAGGCCCAATTTCGCCATCACATCGGTCAAGTATTCGCGCGCCTCGCGGGCCGCGTCGTCGGGGTTGTCGATGTACGGGTATAGTTCCACGGTGATCCAGCCGTCGTAACCCGTCTTGGCGATCGCGGACAGCGTGGCGGCAAAGTCGATTGCGCCGTGGCCGGGGATCAGGTGCTTGTGCACGCGCGAGGCGGCGATGTCCTCGAAGTGATAGTGCTTCGTGTACGGCGCCATTCGCTCGACCCAATCCTGCGGGTCTTCGCTGACACAGTAGGCGTGACCAATATCGAAATTTAGCCCAATCCACGGCGAGTCGATGCGGCCGGCGAACTCCAAGTACTGGTCGAATCTCTCAATCATCAACTCCGGCTCGGGCTCGATCAGCAGCAGCACTTCCAACTGCTCGGCCAGTTCAACGCAGGGCATGATCTCGTCATAGAAAATCTTCGCACCGTCGGCCCACGATTGTTCCTTGGTTAGCAGCCCGCCGGGCTCGGTGGTGATGTTCGGGGCGCCGATCTCATTGGCCAGCTTGAGCGACCGCTTGGTGTGTTCGCGGCGGATAGCCCGGTAATGCGGGTCGGGATCGGTCCAGCCTGGATGCCAATACGGCTGACGCGGATCGGCCACGGCGTTCATCATGAAGGCGTTGATGTTCGCGATCGTCAGGTTGTGTTTGGCCAACGTTTCGCGGATCGATTGCTTGCGCTCCTCCAGCAGATTCGCCGGCCAAGCGTGCGGCACGTCGGCCAATACTTCAATGCCAGTATATCCGAGGTCCGCGATCTTGCGAATCGTATCCTCGATCGAGAAGTGCATGTAGGCGTTGCTGCTGAAAGCGAGATTCATGGGATTTTTGATTGTCGATTTTTGATTGTCGATTGCCGATTTTGCTTTCTGCGCGTCGCGGTTGCCATTCTAGCCCGCAATCTCCGGCAAGAGAAGCACGCAACATCGTAACCCGACGCGTAAGCGAGGGATGCCATCGAAGTCCCTCGCTTACGCGTCGGGTTACGACACATGGCTCGCATTCGCCAACCAGTGATGGATGACGCCCTAACTACTCGCGCTGCGATAGCTCAGCAGGGCGCGCCTGAAGATCCATCGCGATACGAGCAGACTGCCCAGCGTGGCCACAATGGCGAAGGCGGCCAGCCACCGATTGTCCGGGAGCAGCGGCTGGGCCAGGAGCCGGGCCGGGACGTTAACCACGATCAGCACGGGAATGATAAACGTGAAGAACCAGCGCAGCGGGCTGCCCAGCGGACCGCTGTAAATCTCCATCGGATATCGCGAGAAGTTCGTGATGTAGAACCAGAAATCGTACAGCGTCTGGTTTCGCCCCAGCCAAATGCTGGTCGCAGAAAGCGCGATCATCAGACTGTACAGCATGGCCACGCCGCACAGCACGTACAGCGGATATAGCAGTACGGCGACCGGATTGAGTACCAGCGGATTCTCCGGTCGCGTGGTCAACTTCCAGAGACTGACGGCGAGCAATCCGACGCCGAGCAGGAAATTGGCCAGCGACGACCAGTCGATCTTGTGCAGCGAAATCAGGAACTGTGTGTCGATCGGCTTGAGCAGCGCGAAGTCCAACCCGCCGGTGCGAATCAGCTCGCTGAACTCCTCGCAATTCGGCATGAAAAACGCCTGCACCAAACTGTTGATCAGAAACGTCGTGGCGATAAACGTGAAGAACTCATACTGTGCCCAGCCCGTGTCCCGCCCGATCGAAGTGGTGTACGAAAAGATCAGCAAATAGAACCCCAAATTCATCAACGCCCATGACAACGACGACACGCACTCGATCAGAAAATTCACGCGAAACGTCATGTCCCGCACCAGACTGTTCCGGGCGAATGTCAGGAAGACACGGAAGTAGGAAGGATGGTCGAGCATGGTCAGTTGTCAGTTGTCAGTTGTCAGTTGTCAGTTGTCAGTTGTCAGTTGTCAGTTGTCAGTTGTCAGTTGTCAGTTGTCATTGGTCATTGGTCATTTGTCACTGGTCACTGGTCATTTGTCATTCATTTGTCATTTGTCATTCCTCTTAAACAAATGACCAAGGACCAATGACGTTTTCAGCCGCCAAACCCACTGTACCGTTTTACTCCGCGGTGAAACATGTATCGGGACAGTGCGATGAAGAACGCGAGCCACGCGGCTTCGACGAGTAAGCCGCGAATCAGTTCAAG
>JBGTKH010000009.1:0-6089 GCA_041744735.1 Pirellulaceae bacterium
GTGGCGACATTGCCCGCGTGGCGTGCCCTCGCTGTATTTGATACAAACACTTCATGGTGCCAGTGCAACGGGTTCATTTCTAACTACCTGCAGATAAACCAGCATGTCAAAGCAAGCCAACAAGCGGCAGCCGACGACAAATATGTCGCGGCCCGCGTCGCAGCCGAATGATCGACAGCGACTCATCGCGTTGTGGACTGTGGCCGGGGTCGTCATATTGGTTTTTGCCGCGATCGTGGTTGTGCCACAGTGGCTTCCCGGAGACGTTGAACAGACCGGCGGCAAGTCACCGCCGACGGAAACGGCTGCGGCACCAAGCGAAGTGAAGCCCGTGCCGCCCGTCGAAAGCGACGCGGATAAGAAACAAGACGACGCCGAGCCCAAGCCGCCGCCGCCAGCGTTGACGAACTCGTTGCTCGACACGTCCGAGTTGCTCAAGACCAAGCCGGTATGGCAGGCGATCGACGACCCAAGTAAGGACGGCTGGGACAGTGAAGCATTCAATGACAAGGCCGGCAAGCAACTGAACAAACTCGGTGCGTTGCTGTTACATCCCAAGAAGATCAACGACGAAACGGTCGTCGAATTGGCGACCGCAGAGTTTGCATGTGAAGCGCTGCGGCCGCAGACTGTGCAGAAGGTCTTCGAAGATCACGTGCTGAAAGTCGAACGTGGAAACTTTGACGCTGCGGCCGAGGACAAAGAGCAAGCGGACACTCACCAAGGCCACGCTGGACTCGTGGAAGCGCTGCGGCAACTGGCCCAGCCGTTGCAAGACGCGACCGACGTGCACTTCAAGTTCAAAACCATCCGCGTGTTGCCGGCCGCCGATGAGGTGACGACGCACCAATACTTTGCAATCTCGGGCAAGACCAGCAGCGGAGTCGTGGAACAAAACGCAACCTGGGTTATCCGCTGGCTGCCGGAGGCGGCGCCGCGAATGCAGTGGATCGGTGTCACTAATTTCGAGGAGGTGACGTCTCGCAACACCGCCGGCCCGCTGTTCGCCGATTGCACTGAATCCGTCCTTGGTGAAAATGACAGCTTTCGGCAGCAAATGCTGTTGGGCTGCAACTATTGGCTGGAACGGATCGAGAACACACAAGAGATGTCGTTGTTCGGCAATCCGGGTATCGCGTTGGGCGACGTGAACGGCGACGGGCTGGAGGACTTGTACGTTTGCCAGGAACACGGATTGCCGAATCGTCTGTATGTCCAGAACGAAGACGGCACGCTACGAGATGAATCGGAAGTGGCGGGCGTGAATTGGCTGCAAGGTTCGCGCAGTGCACTGCTGATTGATCTGGACAACGACGCGGACCAGGACTTAGCGGTTGGCATGCTCGGCAATTTGGTCGTGGCCGAGAACGACGGAGGCGGCCGCTTTACGATTCGCACTCTATTGCCCACGGCCGACGATACGATGTCGATCGGCGCCGCCGATTACGACCGCGACGGCGACCTGGACATTTATGTTTGCGGCTACAACCCCGACCGATTGGTCGACAATAAAGACTCAACTGTGTTCTTGTCGGCGGCTGAAGACTTTGTGTTCCACGACGCCAACAACGGCGGCCGCAATACGCTATTTCGCAACGATGGCGTAAAGGACGGCGAGTGGCAGTTTACCGACGTGACGGAACAAGTTGGGCTGGACGCGAACAATCGCCGATTCAGTTTCGCCGTTGCCTGGGAAGATTTCGACAACGACGGCGATCAGGATTTGTACGTGGCCAACGACTACGGCCGCGACAACTTGTACCGCAACGATGCGGCGGCCGACGGTGAGCCGCACTTTGTGGACATCAGCGAAACGGCCAACGCCGAAGACAGCGCCGGCGGTATGTCGATCGCGTGGGGCGACTACGACCGCGACGGATGGATGGACGCCTACGTCAGCAACATGTTTTCGTCGGCCGGCAGCCGCGTGACGCACCAGCCGAACTTCAAACCCACTGCGGCCCCCGAAGTCAAAGCGCGGTTGCAGCACTTTGCTCGCGGCAACACGCTGTTGAAAAATCGCGGCGACGGCACGTTCGACGACGTGACCATCCCCGCCGCGGTCGAAATGGGGCGCTGGGCCTGGGGTTCGCTGTTTGTCGATTTTAACAACGACGGCTGGGAGGACATCTTTGTTGCCAACGGCTACATGACGGCCGATGATACAGGCGATTTGTGAAGTTTCTTTTGGCGACAGGTCGTGTCGCAATCACGCACTCAAGCCGGTGAAGATAACGCCGAACTGAATCGCTCGTTCGCGATGCTCTCGCGCATGATGCGCCAGGGACGATCGTTCAGCGGCCACGAACGGAATTGCTGCTTCTTGAACACAGGCGTCACGGCCAGCAGTAATTCGGCGAGTGACAGTTCGGCGAGCGACAATTCGGCGAACGGCGGGCGTCAGTCCGCTGGTGTTTCGCGGTTCGCCAACATTTCGGCCGTCTCGGGCTTGGACTATGACGACGACGGCCGCGGTGCCGCGGTGGTCGACTGGGACCACGACGGCGATCTCGACTTGTGGGTCTCGAATCGCAACGCGCCGCGGCTGCGGCTGATGCGAAATGATACGCCGCAACAGAGTCATTTTCTGGCCGTGCGGCTCGCAGGCAACGGCACGACAACCAACCGTGATGGCATCGGTGCCCGCGTCGAGGTTATCACCGGCGGGCCGGACGCCAAGCCATTGATCAAATCGCTGCGCGCGGGTGAAGGCTTCTTGTCACAGTCGAGTAAGTGGCTGCACTTCGGCCTTGGCACAGCAGACAAAGTCGAAAAGGTCATCGTGCGCTGGCCAAGCAATCAGACCGGCGAGCAGATCGAAGAGTTCATTGGCGTCGAGGCTGATCAATTCTATGAACTGGTGCAAGGTATCGGAGAGGCCCGCGTTCGCACGTGGGACACAACGCAACTGGCGCTCGCACCGTCCGAACCAAAACTTCCGCCGCAAACCGGCAGTGCCCGCCTGCCGCTGGTCACTTTGCTAACGTTGCCGGCCTTACCGTTCGAAGATCAAAACGGCACCCAGCGCCTGATCCGCATGGGCGAGGGCAAGCCGGTGCTAATCAACTTGTGGGCCAGTTGGTGCTTGCCGTGTCTGGGCGAACTGACGGAATTGACCAAGCGGGACGCTGATCTTCGCGCTGCGAACCTGGACGTGATCGCGCTAAGCGTCGACGGGTTGGGGGACGAACGATCCGACCCAGAGGCCGCAAAAGCCGCGTTGGCTCGCATCGGCTTTCCATACATCAGCGGCCGCGCGCCGGCGCGGCTTGTCCAGTCACTGCAAAGCATGCATGACATGTTGCTGCCGCTGGATCGCCCGCTGCCCGTGCCGTGCAGCTTTCTGATCGACGACATGGGGCACTTAATCGCGATTTACAAAGGTCCGCTGTCCGTCGATGATGTGCTGCAAGATTTGAATCATTCCCGGTTGTCGCGCGAGGAACGCTTGGAACGTGCGGCGCCGCTAGCCGGCCGCGCCATTCGGCATCCGCAGATGCAGCGCAGCATGAACGGCGTCGAGTCGCGGCTGAAATTCTACTTTGCCACGCTCATGGAAGATGCGGACCTGTTGCAAGCTGCGGCCAGCAATTACTACGACGTCTTGGCCCTCGACCCCAATTCGTTGAAAACGCATTTCAATCTTGGCAACGTGCAAACAAAGCGCGGATTCTTGGAACCCGCCGTGGCGCACTTCGAACAGGTCTTGAAGGCCGATCCCAAGTTTGTGCCGGCGCTCAAAGGATTAGGCGATTGTTACATGCGAGGCGGCCGCTCGCCGCAAGCGGTGGCTTACTACCAGCAAGCGCTGAGCCTGCAGCCGGATGATGTTGACGTGCTAACGAATCTGGGCGTCGCGTTGGGCGGCCAAGGGAAAGTCGGCGAGGCGCTCTCGCATTTTAAACAAGCGATCGCTTTGAACCCTAAAGAGGCCGCAGCGCATTACAACCTTGGCGCTTTGCTGCTAAACCAAGGCAAGCTGGACGAAGCGGCGGCCGAGCTACAGCAAGTAATTGAGGTAAAGCCCGAATACATCGGCGCGCATTTCGCCCTCGGGACTATCTTCCAACAACAGGGCGACATTGCTCAGGCCGCGGCCCACTACGATGCCGAATTGCGCAACAACCCGCTATCGGCCGACACCTACGATCGGCTGGGCATGCTACTGGAAGCGGCCGGGAAACTGCCGCAAGCCGCCGCCCACTACCAACGCGCCGCCGAGATCGACCCCACACGCACGGCGAGCCAGAACAACCTGCGCCGCGTGCTGGCGAAACTGGCGAAAGAAAAGTAGTTCACTAGCGTGCGTCCGTGCCGGCTTGTTGTCGCAAACGGTATCAGCATCTCGTAGCGGAATTCGTGAGAATTCCGAAGTTTCATAACTTCGGCTACGGTCTTTTAGTCTCGCCATCTATAATTGCCTGAAGAGAGCCGGGGAGTCGTCCGTGGATCATCCAAACCTTCTGCTGTCGAGAATTGAAGCCGCGCACTTGTGGGCGTGTTTTCACAAAGACTGGCTGCTACAGATTCGCAGTCAACTTCGCTCGCAGTTGCCGCCGGAGTACTTCGTGTTCGTCGAATCCGAACATGACCCCTTGCCAGTGATTGCCTGGCGTGTGGAACAGGACTGAGGTTTTGCAATCTTTCAGGTCAATCCCAATTGAGTCATTACGTGTTCCTTGTCTTGAAGTTTTTCGGTGACTTGATCGATGGCCCACGAAAGGGTCGTTCGAAGCGTCTCGTGCATCACTCCGCGGCAGGCTTCGCCGATGGTCGTCAGTCGATGGAGCGCCCAAGTTTTCGCACGGCTCTCGCGGAGTTGGCTCATCAACAAACTGTACGCCAGCATGACCAGGTACATATGCCGGGTCTGACCCTGGCCGTCGCGCAGCTGACAGTCTCCCATGCCCAACTCTTGCTTGCCGTCCCGATGAAAGGTCTCCGTGCCTGTCCAACGATATCGATACACGTACAAGATGCGCTTCGCTTCCCAACGCACACGGTTGGTGATCAATATTTTACAAGGGCTCGCGTCGTGTCGATGGTTCCAGAGGATCAGGATGCGTACTTTGTGATTGACTTTGGGAATGTGGATCGTGCAGGTGAAGTACCATTGCCGCTTGTCCCCGCGGCGAAGTTCTTTGCGAGCTTCCGGCGCGATGGTGAATGCCAGTTCTTCCGCCTTGATTTCTTTCCCGCGATACCAGATCTTACGATTCGTTTTCAAATCGCCCACGTAACCGCGCGGGTGCCCCTGGCGGTCGCGCTTGGCATGCACGTGGTTGCAGTTCTCCGCGCTGGTAAAATAGCTGTCCCAGGTGAA
Source organism: Pirellulaceae bacterium (assembly GCA_041744735.1). GTDB lineage: Bacteria > Planctomycetota > Planctomycetia > Pirellulales > Pirellulaceae > JBGTKH01. The sequence continues at coordinate 5,324 of JBGTKH010000009.1, forward strand.
GAATCCGGGAATGTCGTGCTCGCAGGTCCAGTCGATCATTTGCCGGAAGAGCACCCCGTGATCTTGAAACGCTTCGCCAACTTCTTCACACTGCTCGCGCTTCTTGAAGCGTCGGAACTCCAGTGGATAATGCTTGCCGCCCGGGCAGACGTAGTTGATGAACAGGTAGTCGTGGGCGATCTTGTGGCGGTCCTCGGCGTGGTCCCAGAACCAACCCACATCCTCGATCAGCTTGCCTTCGTGATCGATCAGCACGTCGTCGATGGCAATCACGCCTTCGGCGCTATAGCGGGTGGCCGTATCGCGTTGCAAGACTTCCAAACGTCGCTCGTTGAGCGCCTTCTCGTCCCAGACCACTTCCGTGAGGAACCTGTTGAGGCAAGATTGATCCGTCGTGTCGGCAAACTCGCGGTTGATGGCCGAGACGTTTTTCTTGTGCGCGACCAACAGGCCGGTGACATATTCGGCAAAGTGTCGTCGTTGTGGTTCGCACGAAAAGATGTCGGCGAAGTCAGGCAACGCCGCGACCACGACTTGCGGAAACTCGACGATCGCTGGCATGGTTATCTCCTCCAGAAGCAGCTTGCGCCATCCAAGACGACCGTCATTAAAGAGGAGAAAAACCATTTTTCCAACGCGGCGTGAACTAGCCACAACACCTTGTGCATCGAACGACGCTAGCACAACAACATCCAGTGTTCGATGGCAACGATAGCAGAAGGACTCTCAACAACTGATCTTGAAACCCGAAGTTGCAAAACCCCAG
>JBGTKH010000010.1:0-7519 GCA_041744735.1 Pirellulaceae bacterium
GGCCAGAGTATTCTCATCGACCGGCAGTTTGGTGAAGTTGTTGATGCGGCCGACTTGCGAATCCGACAGCGTGAATGCGCCGAGCGTCACTTTGCCTGCCACGAAGCTGTCCGACGAGTACTTCATGCCGTGCGGGTTTTCGTGTCCGGCCGGCTGTTTGAATTTGGCCGAGTCGATGGGACTCTCGGACCATGCCCTGTCATAGGTGTAGGTTGTAACCGTCTCTTCGCCGCCGCCCACTTTCGTGCGAGTCTCGAGCTTCTCGTCCTCCTTCCACTGATACATCTCGACCGTGCGTCGGAGCTTGATGGCGTTGGCGGAGATGGCGAAGGTTTGGTCCGTCAGCGTTTCCGTTGTGGTGGCATCGCCTGTCAGGTGCACGAGCTTCTTCTCGTTGGCCGCAACGACTTGATCGGCTGCGACGTCAACCACGGCGGCGGCACCTTCGACCAGCGACTTGTACGTTCGCACGGCCCGCCCTTCGTTCCACCACAACAACGGAAACGCCGCCACAAGCAATACGATGCCCACCAATACGCCCTTGATGGACTCCCTGATGCGCTCGAACCAGGACTTCGACGACACTTCACTAAACGAATCGGGCATGACCGGAGTTCCTTGTAACGAGGGCAAAACGGATGCCGCGCCGCTGACGACAGCGCGGTTCGTCTAGCTTATCATCACTGCCGTGTGACTATAAAACATGCGACACGAGTCGTGAATCCCCGGCAAAACTGAAAATCGTAATCCCGACCCCTGTTGGGAACGCTGGCCGCGCGGGTAGACTGAGCGAACTCATGAAGAGGGTTTGCGAGGATGGCAGACTTACCCGTCGAAGATGCTCCGCCGCGTGCGATTGCTAAGGGGAACCGAATTCGCGAGGTGCGGCGGATTGTCGAACGGCACGGTGGCAAGACGTCGAAATGGGTGAAGATGAGCAGCCCCCGTTTCCACGCCGAAGGCTATCAGTACGAATACCGCTGGTACGAACACCCGGGCATCGGCCGTGTTGAAATCAAGTGCAAGCGCGTGAGTTAAATGGTTGTCAGGCTGCGACGCCGCAATCCGGCGTATCCCGAACTGACCGCAGGACAGCATTATGCCGTGATCGGCATCGAGGCCGACGACTTTCGCATTCTGAACGATCGCGGCCAGCCGCTGCTATATCCTAGCCGCCTATTTGCCGAGGTCGACCTGCGCGAACCAGCCGACTGGGTGACCGAATTGGGCGAACACGGCGAACGCTACGCCTACGCCCCGCCGCTGAACGAGCCCGGTTTCTTTGAGAACTTCTTTGACGGCCAAGACGCATCGGTGGCCGCGTTCTGGCGGATCGTGAACCAGTATTTGGCGGAAGTTGCGGATTAGATAAAAGTTGAGGGTAGAGAGTTGAGAGTTGGGAGGGAAGACAGGGCCGCGCACATCCGGATAGCATCGCACGGATCAATTCGGCATAATGTCTAGCGCTTGCATGCTGCCCACGGAGTCTTGCCCAACGAATTACGGAGGTTATATCCATGAAACACGTGATGGTTGTCGCCGTCTTAGCCTTGATCTCAAGTGCGTGGCTGGCAGTGGCGCCGGCGCGAGCTGAAGGAGACGGACAGGCCGATCTCGACCAAGCCACAGAATTGAAACTCGCTGCTGATTCGCTGGATGATCTCGAGAAAGTCGTGCAGCTCTGCGAGAGCGCACTGCGCAAGGGTCTGGATAAGGGCAACGAAGACTTCGCCAAGCAGCTACTCACCTCCACTTTGTACCAACACGCCGCCAAGCTGGCCTCGGCGATCTTCGATCAGCAGCCGCCCGACTTGCGCTGGCCGCTACTCAGGCAAGCCGCGCTGCCGCTGTTGGAAAAGGCGTTGAAGCACGACAGTCAGCTCGAAGACGTTCATTACCTGATCGCGCGGTTGGAATCGCTGCCGGGCGGCGATCACGTGCGTGCGCTCAAGGCGGTGAACGAAGCAGTGAAGCTGGCGAATGATGATAACGTGGAACTTTCCAAAGCGCTCCTCCTGCGCGGCGATCTGAGCGACGACGACGATAAAAAGCTGGCCGATTACAACCAGGCGATCATCATCGATCCGAACCATACCGATGCCTGGCGCACGCGCGGGCTGTTTCATTTGGGCAAAGGCAATCATGAGCAGGCGGCGGCCGATTTCGCCAAGATTCTGGAAGGCGACGAAGAGAATCTGAACGCGCACCACGCCATTGCCGAGGCGCTGACCTACCTGGAGAAATACGACCAGGCGCTGGAGCATATCGGCAAGGCCATCGAACTGGAGCCGGATCAACCCATGGCGTATACGTTGCGAGCCCGCATTCGGGCGATCCAGGGTGATTTGAAAGCGGCGCTGGCGGATTTGAATACGGCGCTGAAAGCGGCTCCGAATGACTTGGCCGCGCTTCTAATGCGGGCGCGGCTGCATCAAGCGGAAGGAGATTTGGAGAAGGCTCGCAAGGACGTCGATCGCGCGCTCATCGTCCGCCCCGGTTTGGTGCAGGGGATTCTGCTGCGCAGCATGGTGGCCGCCGCGGCCGGCGATTGGGACCGTGCGATTGCTGACATGAAAGACTTGCTTAGCACTGATCCGAAAAACGTCGAGTGGCGATTGCAGCTCGCGGCGTACTACTCCGGCTCGCAGCGTCCGCGGCGGGCGATCACCATCTATTCTGAACTCCTCGACGAAGACCCGGAGAACTGGCTGGCCCTGCGTGCCCGCGCCGACACGTTGCTCAGCGTCGGCAAGCACGCGGAAGCAATCGCCGACTTCGAAGCGGTGCTGAAGGCCGAACCGGACAACAGCGGCGCGCTGAACAATCTGGCGTGGGTGCTGGCCACCTCGCCCGACGACAAGCTGCGCAACGGAAAACGCTCGATCGAACTCGGCACGCGGGCCTGCGAAGTCACCAAGTACCAACTGCCGCACATCCTCAGCACGCTGGCTTCGGGCTACGCTGAAACCGGCGACTTCGAAACCGCCATCAAATGGTCGACGAAAGCGGTTGAACTTGGCGACGATAAAGAAATCAAAGAGCAGTTACAAAAGGAATTGGAAAGCTACAAACAAAAGAAACCCTGGCGAGAACTGCAAGAGGTCCAAGAAAAACCCGAACCCGGCCCCCGCGGCGGCGCGTTTGAGCTGTAGTTGCCGGTATCACGCGAAGTCGTAGCTGAACTCGTGAGAGTTCAGTTGTCTGGCGTAAACACCTGAATTCTCACGAATTCAGCTACGATAAGTTCACCGCTCCTGATCTCTGACCTCTGACCTCTCCAATGCACCGCTCCGACGCCTACGCCCTGGTCTGCGAGTACACGCAAAGCGAAAGCCTGCGCCGGCACATGCTGGCGGTTGAAGCGGCGATGCGGGCTTACGCGCGCAAGCTCGGCGAAGACGAAGAGAAGTGGGGCGTCGTCGGGCTGCTGCACGATTTCGACTACGAACGCTGGCCCGACCCCCCCAATCATCCGCTGAAGGGCGCGGAGATTCTCGCCCAGCGCGGCTATCCCGATGAAGTCATCTACGCCATCAAATCGCACGCCGACTATTTGCCCGATTGCCCGCGCGTGTCGCGGCTGGATAAAACGCTCTACGCCTGTGACGAACTGGCCGGCTTCATCACCGCCGTGGCGATGGTCCGCCCCGAACGAATCGCCGGCATGCAAGCCAGCAGCGTCCGCAAGAAGCTCAAACAAAAAAGTTTCGCCGCCGCCGTCAACCGCGACGACATAACCCGCGGCGCCGCCGACCTGGGCGTCGACCTGAACGACCACATCCAATTCGTCATCGACGCCATGGCCGCCAAGGCCGAGCAACTCGGCTTAGCGCCGCAATGACGCGCCGAATAAATGCGACGCTGATCGGGGGCAACTACAGAAACTCGACGTGATTTCTCATCTCGTCGGGTGACAACACCTGATAGACCATCATCAGTCCGGCGACAATCGTGCCGATCGGTGTGTGCTGCTCGGCGTGGAGTCGCGCTGGAACTTCTGCTTCACGAGTGATGGCATCTTCTGCTTCAACTCTTGTATCCAGATATTTGCATCTAGTATCGCCTTGTCGATCTCTTCTCGGTGATCAAAGTAATACGCCAGCGCGGCATGAACGTCGGACAATTCCACCTCGTATTCCGTTGCAATTTCATCCGCGCTCTTGCCCATGCGATCATGCCAAATGGCGATCTGCTGAACCGTAATTCGATGCCCCGCAATTCGCGGTTTACCTCCGCAAATCCCAGGTGTAATTTCAATGTGTTGGTCGAGGGTTTTCCCAGTCATCATGCTTTCCCTTTCGCGAGCGGAACTGCTCGGATCGTCTCTAATCCAATAGTCGAATTAGCCATCGTTACGAATCCCAGCAAGTCGAACAAAGTCCTCGAACAGCGATTCATCGCGAATTGAGTAGTCGCCGCGGGAGCCAATCGCAACTTCTTTTGATTGCCCGGTTGCATTGTAAACCAGTATCCAGTGATCGGCAATTTGGCGATAGTTCTGCCAGAAATTCGTGATGCTGCGAGTGAATCGACGGCGAACACGCTTTCACTCGATGCAAGAATTCGCGCCCGGCGGCAATGCGCGCTGCACTCGGATCATCTGGCGCGAGCCGCGCGGCTATTAGATCGGCGCTGACGAATGGGCAAGGGCGTTGCGAAAGAAACTCTTCAGCGAACGTCGTCTTTCCCGATCCGTTTGGACCCGCGATGATGTACAGTTCCTTATCCGCCAATTGCATTGACTCCTGTCTCTTAATTGAAAAACGCTCGGCCCGGGATTAGATCGAGCGTGTTTTGTAATCGGGAATTGTACCAGCACAACTTCGCTCACTTGCTTTTGCCCGCCCTCCGGCTTAGAAAGGAGGGTGCAAATTCGGACGCTTGCAGCCCGGCTGCAGCTTGCCGAGGTACGCCGTGAAGGGATGCTTCTACGCCCGGCTACTACATTGGCGTAAGTGATTGCAGTAAAGTGATTTGGCATCGGAGACGTGTGGCGCCGCGACATGCGCCGGCCGGTCGTTTGCTCGTCGATTTCCCGACGGCCGCGGCGCGAGCGGGAACTTTTTGCGATCGGTTCGCGTCCCATTTGGGCTGAAACGCTGTGAAAGACGACGTGCAGCTTATCCACGAAGCCCTGCAAGGGGACAGCCAAGCGTTTGGGCGGCTGGTCCTGAAGTATCAGGACCGGCTGTACAACACGATGGTCCACGTGGTGGGCACCGACGAAGCCGAAGACGTTGTGCAAGATGCGTTCGTCTTGGCCTTCGTGCGTCTGGACACGTTTCAGCAGAACAGTGCCTTCTATACATGGCTGTACCGAATCGCCTTCAACACCGCCATCAGCCGGCGGCGACGCAGGCGGGCGGAGTTGTCGGTGGAGCAAGGACGCGAGTTGGCCGGCATCGAGCCGGTCGATCAACACGACGCTCCGACCGAACGCCTGGAACGTGAGGAACGTGTCGCGCAGGTGCGACAGGCGCTGTCCTTGCTCAGCGAAGAGCACCGGGCGATTTTGGTCCTGCGCGAAATCGAAGGTTGTGATTACGAAACAATCTCGGAGATGCTCGGCTTGCCCATCGGCACCGTGCGGAGCCGCTTGCACCGGGCTCGGCTGCAACTTCGCGAACAATTGAAACAGATGCTTGAGGAACATCCGGCGGAGTAACCCGATAGGCCTTTTATGAAGAATGAGTTTCCCGACGAACTGATCAGCGCGTACCTGGACGGCGAAGTCACGGCCGACGAACAAGCCCAAGTGGAACAGGCGCTGCACGACAACGCCGAGTACCAGCACTTGTTCGACGAGCTGCGCACACTGCGCAGCAGCCTGCAGTCGCTGCCCCGATGTCAGCTCGACGCGACGTTTTCGGAACGCGTGCTGCGCCGCGCGGAACGAGCGATGCTTGAGCCGGCGGCGGTGTCCGACAGCGGCGACGGTGCGGTCAAGCATTCCACAGACGGCCGCGCGCATCCGGCGTCGCGGCCAAAGCGGCGCATGTTGTCGAAGCGGTGGTACGCTGCGATCGGCATTTCCGCCGCCATTGCCGCGGTGCTCGTGGTAGCTCTGTTCATCATGCCGAAAGGCCCAGATCCGAACACCGTGAAGAAGGACGACTCGCCAGATAAGAAGTCCGCCGTTGTCGATGCCTTGAAGAACCAGCCGGACAACCCCGTGACTTCGAACCGGGCCGAAGGTGAGGGCCGTAACAACGATAAGAATAGTGAAGTGTTTCCTGACACGAGTCCCAAAACAAAACAGCCTGCCGACGGCAACGGACAAGACAAGCAAGCACACATCGAGGATATGGTTCAGAAATCTATCGCGCGCTTGGACCGCGACAACGATGGCCTGATCAGTGAGCACGAAGCGGCCGATGACAAGCTGATCAAAGACGTGTTCGACCAAACTGATAAGGACGCCAACGGAAAACTTGACGCCGACGAGATCTACGAGTATCTGAAAGCAACCCTGCCAACAAGAAAGTAACGTGACCGGCCTGAATCCGTGGGACGAACATTGGACCACCCCACGGATTCAGGCCGGTCACGGATGAGGTGCAAACGGCCGGGTAGTGGTACAAGTTGCCGTAGCGGAAGTGGTGACACTTCCGAAGTCTCACGACTTCGGCTACCAAAATGTACCACTACCAACGGCCGCAGCATTTATCTCTAATTGAAGGAAAGTGTTACGATGTCCGACGTCAGAATCCGCATTCGCGATAACGGTCCACTGGTGATCGAAGGCCCTTTTACGATCGTTGATGCAGAAGGGAACGCGCTGCCGGTGGCCAGCGACAAACCCGCGATTGCGTTGTGTCGCTGCGGCCACTCAGCCAATAAGCCGTTTTGCGACGGTTCGCACAAAGGCTGCGGCTTCGACTCGGCAGTCCGCGCTGCAAAGCCTTAACGCGGTTCCAAATCCAAAAGAGAAAGTTTCTCGGAGCAGCGCGGCCAATGAAGCAGATTGTGCTCGAATGTCCCGGCCGTTTCACGTTTCTCTGCGCGGGGCTGTTTCTTTTCGGCGCTCTGGCATGCGCGACTTCGTTTGCCGCCGAACGAATTTCGCGGCCGAACATTCTGTTCATCTATACCGACGATCATTCGCATCGTACGGTTGGTTGCTATCCCGAGGCGTACGATTGGGTGCAGACACCGAACATCGATCGGCTGGCTCAGCGCGGCGTGCGGTTCACGCATGCCTACATCGGCACGTGGTGCATGCCGTCGCGGGCGACGCTGCTGACGGGCCATCATTCGTACGGCGTGCAGTCGATGCGGATGGTCGACGAATATCCGGGCAGCACCTACGATCCAGATCAGTGCCCGTTCTGGCCAAAGGTGTTTCGTGCCAACGGTTACGTCACGGCCCAGATCGGCAAGTGGCACACGGGGACCGACACGGGATTCGGCCGCGACTGGGATTATCAAGTCGTGTGGAACCGGCCGCGGTACACGGACAACGCGGGGCACTACTATTACGATCAGATGATCGAAGTGAACGGTGGCAAGCCGGCGCTGG
>JBGTKH010000011.1:0-4846 GCA_041744735.1 Pirellulaceae bacterium
GGCTGTCGTTTCGGCGGCGGTTTTCGCTCGCGGCGTTCGGTTGGTTCACGGCGTGGAGCGTGCGGCTTTTCGCTGCCGGGCTGAATCGCCGTCAGCGAGACTCGCCGCCGCTGTTTGTCGACGTCCACAACCCAGACTTTCAGCACGTCGCCCACGCCGACCACTTCGTGCGGATCGCGCACGTAGCGATCGGCCAGGCGGCTGATGTGCACCAAGCCGCTGTCGGTGAGGCCGATGTCCACAAAAGCACCGAAGTCGACGACGTTCAACACCGTGCCGGCCAACTCCATGCCGGGCTTCAAATCTTCCAGCTTCAAGATGCCGCGGCGGAAGATGGGGGGGGGCAAATCGTCACGCGGGTCGCGGCCGGGGCGAGTCAGCGCCGAGAGAATGTCTTGCAACAGCAGCTTGCCGACCCCGAGTTCATCCGCCATGCGATCCACGTCGACGCCACCCACACGCTCCGCGAGTGCCTTGCGGCCGTTCGATGACTGAATGTCCGACGGCACAGTCGCGATCGTCGTGCTCTCGGTGGAGACTATCGCGGCGGGCGAATTCGCGGAATTGCCCGGCTCAGCGGCAACTTCTGCGGGTGGATCGTTGACCGCGGCTGTGTCAACCGCATCATTTGCCGCGTCTATTGATGAGTTGGTTTGCGTTGGCGCTTCCGCCGATGGGATAGTTTCCGCAGTTGGTTGTGCGGCAGTTTGTTCAGCGGGCGGCGCTGCTGCAGGCGCGACTTTCGCGGCCAACTCGGTGACGCTGCTGCCCAGGTTTTCGAGCACTCGCCGTGCGGCTTCGTAACTTTCGGGGTGAATCCACGTCGCGTCCAGCGGATTCTCGCCGCCGGTGATCTTTAGGAAACCGGCAGCCTGTACGAACGACGCTTCGCCGATGCCGGGCACTTCGCGAAACTGATCGCGGCTGCTGAATGGGCCGTGCTGGTGGCGGTATTCGTACAATCGCCGCGCCGTCAATTGATTCAAACCCGAAACGTAGCGCAACAGCGACGGACTGGCCGTATTCACGTCGACGCCCACATAGTTGACGCACGATTCCACGACCGCGTCGAGCGAATCGCGCAGATGTTTGGCCTTGATGTCGTGCTGGTACAGCCCCACGCCGATGTTGGCTGGGTTGATCTTGACTAACTCCGAGAGCGGATCGAGCAGCCGCCGGCCGATTGACACCGCACTGCGCAAGATGGCGTCGTAGCGCGGCAACTCTTCGCGGCCCAGCGGGCTGGTGGAATAGACACTGGCGCCGGCTTCGTTGACGATCACGTAAGCCACGTCGCAGTCCTTCAATTCTTCCGCGATGACGTCGGCCACCAACTGTTCGGCTTCGCGGCAGGCCGTGCCGTTGCCGATCGCCACAACCGACACGTTGTGCGCGGCGATCATCTCCGCCAGCTTCGCGCGGCCCAGTTTGCGGCGTTCTTCCTTGCCAACGACGTGCAGCATGCCGTGCGCCAGTACGTTGCCGAATTCATCGAGCGCCGTCAGTTTACAGCCGCTCTTGAAACCGGGGTCGATGGCCAATACGCGGCGGTTGCGGACCGGCGGTTGCAGCAACAGATTCCGAAGATTGCGAGCGAACACTTCTACGGCATGTGTCTCGGCGCGATCCGTTAGCTCGCGGCGGATTTCGCGCTCCAGACCGGGAATCACCAGCCGCGACAACGCATTGCGCACGCAACTACGCAACAACTCCGCATGCGGATGATCCGGTGGGATGAGCAGTTCCTCGGCCTCTTTCGTGATCGCCGCGTCATCCACTTCGATCTTCACGCGCAGCATCCGCGCGCGTTCACCGCGGTTAATCGCCAGGATGCGATGCGGCGGCAGCCGCGCCAGCGGTTCTTGAAATTCGTAGTAGTCCTTGTAAGCGCTCTCTTCCTTTTGTTTCTTGCGCTTCTTGGATTCGCGGCGAGCGAGCGCTGCTTTGGACGGCGTCCTTTCGCTGGGCGCGGCTGGCGTTTCAGCCGGCGCGGTGACTGCGACGGCCGTTTCCGCTTCCGTATTTGTCGTCGGCTCCTCGGTACTCGAAGCGGCATCGTCGGAAGACGAAGGGTCGGGAGTAGTTTCCTCTGCCTGCGGCTCAACGTTCAGCGGAACCGAATCGACGGGCACCGGATCGGCGGGCGGCAAAGAAGACTCATGAACGATTACAGCAGCAGGCTCGTCAGCGTCCTGTACCGGAGCTTCTGCGGCGTCGGTAACGGCATCGAGCGAGACATCGCTCGGATCTTCGTTTGGCGATTCCACCGCGGATATTTTTTGCTCGCCGCTTTTCGTTTCAGCGGCAGCGCCTGTTTCCGCGTCTGCCTGCGGCGCCTGCTCCTGCTGATCCTCTTGCATACCGTCGGTCGCGGGTTCGGCTTCCTCGGCTGCCGAGTCTTTCTCCATCGATTTGTCCGCCGACTCGAGGCGCGTGCTGACCAGCTTGCCGGTCCTCCACATGATCTTCCGCAATCGGCCGCGCAGCTCGGCGCGTTCACCAAATCGCTCGGAGATCAGATGCCCGACGCCTTGTAGCACGTCGGCCAGCCCGTGCAGTTGCTTGTCGGGGTTTACGAACTCCGCGGCGCGAGCGGGCAAATCGTTGGCGATGGGTGCGGCTTCGTAAATCTCGCGGGCCAGCGGCTCGAGCCCGCGCAAGCGGGCGATCGTGGCCAGCGTTTGCTTCTTCGGCTTATACGGCAGGTACAGATCTTCCAGCCGCTTCGTGGATTGGGCCGCGTTGATCAGGGCGGCTAGTTCCGGCGTTAGCTTGCCTTGCGACTCGATCGACTTCAGGATTGTGGCCTTGCGGTCCGCCAGCATCCGCAGCTTAGTCACGTGCTCCTGAATCCGCCGGATTTGCTCTTCATCCAACCCGCCTGTCTGATCGCGGCGGTAACGAGTGATGAATGGAACCGTGTTGCCTTGGTCGAGCAAGTCAACCGTTGGTTGCACTTTCTCGATTGGCAGACCAACTTCGTGGGCCACCTGCCCCAATTCGATACTCATAATCGTGTCCATGAGGGACCCACTACGTGCGTCCGTTGCGGCGCAACATTTCATCTGCCCGGCATTTACCAATGCCGCAATCTAGCGCTTCGGTGGTAACTTGTCAAGGTTCAGGTGCTTCAACCACCTGAGCCGTGCGATTAGAATTGGCGTCGTCGTCGAACGCGTCGGCGTAACGCGGAGCAATTCACTCGAACCAGGAGTTCCATTGTGAGCAAGTTGTATTTAGTAGGAATGATTTGGTGGGCGGGATTTACAATGACGGCAATTGCCGATGACGGGCTGAAAGCCAACAAGCAGAGCATCGATTCGGAAGCGGCTCGGAACGACGCGCAATCGCCGCTTGTTTGGCCGCCGCCATTGAACGGAACCAAAGGTGGGACCGTCACGATCAAGACGGATCGTTTCCTCGATGTGCCGGCCGAAGTTGCCGCCACACGTAATGCCGACGGCGTTGCGTCGTTTGTTGTCGCGAAACAGGCTCCCACCGTTGATTTGACTTTTCACGACAATCTGGGACCCGCCGCGGCCAGTCGCCGCTTGTGGTCATCGTGGGGCGACATCTGCATGGCCGGCGACGGCTCGGTGTACGTGGGCATCGGCGATCACGGCAACGACGCGGGCGGCGACGCGCGGTGCTTCATCTATCGCTGGGACCCGGCCAAGAAGACGTTGACGCAGATTGTCGACATGAACAAAATCGTCCCGCCGCGGCCCGGCCAGCCGGCTTGGTCGAAAGTGCACGCCAAAATCGATGAAGGACCTGACGGCAAGATCTATTTCTGCTGTACGCTGAACGCCGGCAACAACGCGGGCGATCCAAAATATCAATGGACCAAAGAACTTCCCGGCGCGCAGCTCTACCAATACGATCCCGCCACCGGCATGACGACGGTTTTTGCGAGCTTACCGCCGAAACGCTGTACGGCCACGTCGCTCTTCGATGCCGAGCGAAATATTTGGTGGTGCAATCTGGAAGCCGGCGATGGCGACGCACTGTACGGGCTCGACCTAAAGACAAAGCAGGTCGTCTACCAGAGCAAAGACGGCGTGGTTGGCTTCAATCGCAATTTTGCGATGGCCAACGACGGCACGATTCACTTTAACGGCCAGGCGGGCGAAGTTCTGCGGTTGGACCCGAAGGCCAAGTCGATTAATAAGACAGGCGTGGCCCTTCCTAATTCACCGGGCATGCGTGCCTCGACGGCCGAGACCAGCCGCGGCGAAATTTTCGGTGCCACACATGCCACCGGGCAACTCTTTCGCTATCGGCCCGCGGATCGCCAGTTGGAACTGCTCGGTCCGACGTGGGGCACCGGCCAATACACGACCGTCATGTTGCTCTCGCCTGACGAGCGTTTCGTGTACTATCTGCCCGGTGCGCACGGCCAAGCCTTTCGATACGGCACGCCGGTGATTCAATACGAGATCGCCACCGGCACGCGCAAAGTGCTGGCCTTCCTCGCACCGGCGCTGGAAAAGCGAATCAACTACCTCCCCGGCGGCACTTACGGTACGAAACTCAGCGCCGATGGCGCAACGCTGTACGTAAACTTCAACGGCCACGCCGCCGACCCGATCCGCCCGCAGCACATGAAGCCTAACGGCTTCGGCCTATGCAGCTTCGCCGCGATTCACATTCCCAAGTCCGAGCGGTAATGTTGCCATTCGGTGGTGATACCGTTTGGGCTCAGACGTACAGAATTCAATTTTGCCGGCGAAAACGCGACTTGAAAACACCAACCATGTACCGGCATAATTGAATTCTGTACGTCTGAGCCCAAACGGTATCACCACCGAATGGCAACATTACCGCTCGGACTTGGGAATGTGGA
>JBGTKH010000012.1:0-6075 GCA_041744735.1 Pirellulaceae bacterium
CAGAGGCAGCCGGGTTACAACTCTCTGCGGATTGCCTCTTGTTTGTACAGCGTGAACCCGGCCTTCAAGTAGTTGGGCAGCGCGGCCGCGTGATCCAGCGAGCAGGTGTGCAGCCAGAAACGCCTGGGCTGGTAGCTCCAAGCCTTATCGACAGTCCATTGCAGAAACCACTTTCCCAGCCCTTGGCCGATGAAGGGGGACATCAGCCCGAATTGAACCAGCTCGACTTCGCCCGGCTCGCGGCGGTCGAGTTCCGCAAAGCCCGCGGGCGTCCCATCCACGTGCAAAACATGCAATTCGACTCGTGGATCGCCGATGATCGCGGCCAGCGCGTCGTACGATAACTTTCGGCGACTGAGCCAGTAATACTCCCGGCCTACGGCGTTATACAGGAAACGATAATACGGCACCGACGGCGAGCGGGCGTGCAGCACCGTCAACCCTTCGCGCGGAGAGGGCACCGCATGCCGCGACGGCTCAAGCAATTCAAGGTAGTACACCGTGACATCGACAAGTTCCATGAAGCTGATTCTACGCTCCGTTGATTTTTTTAGCGATCACGGAATCTGCGCCGTGCCGCTGTTGGTCGGGTATGCGCAAGAGATCGCGTTGCTCAGGGCGTATCGTCGCCGTTGAGGCCCAGCCGATATTTGCCGGTCTTGATGTCATAGTTCAGACGGCAGCCATACCGGACATGAAAACAAAACAGCCGACAACACACGCGAGAAACAGATGGCGGACCATGTTGCTATCCTCACTCGAATCAGTCTTCGAGACGAACTGGCTGAGGCCCCTTGGTCACCTTCGCGAATTCTTTGCACCCGGCTTTGTGCCCCGTAGCGATTAATAGCCGCAGTTTATTGTTGTGGCAATCCAATCGTCAAAGGCGAGTTGTCAAAATCAGCGATGGTACGAAGTGCGGGATTTGAGTGGCGGCGGACGGCACCGATCCTTGGGCTATCGCGATGGGTTGCAAAGGGCAGCGTTCGTATGGGACATTAGTTGATGACAGACTCACATTGACTGTTATCGGCTTTACCGAGAAACGTTGCATGTCCACGCTGCCTCAACTTTATCGGCACTCCTTGGCGTTGTTGACCGATTTGTATCAGTTGACGATGGCTTATGGGTATTGGAAGACGGGTGTGGCGGAGCGGGAGGCGGTGTTTCATTTGACGTTTCGTACGTGTCCGTTCGGCGGCGCGTATGCGGTGGCTTGTGGGTTGAGTTACGTGGTGGATTGGCTGCGGGATTTGCGATTCGATCAGGATGACTTGCGCTATTTGGCGACGTTGACCGGCGCGGATGACCGGCCGCTGTTTGACGCCGCGTTTCTGGACCAGTTGGCGGGCATGCAGTTTCGCTGCGACGTGGACGCCGTGCCGGAGGGGACGGTGGTGTTTTCGCACGAGCCGTTGGTGCGCGTGCGCGGCCCGATCTTGCAAGCGCAATTATTAGAGACGGCGCTGCTGACGATCGTGAATTTTCAAACGCTGGTGGCCACCAAAGCGGCGCGGCTCTGCGGCGAGACACCCGGCGATGTGGTCATCGAATTCGGCCTGCGCCGCGCTCAAGGCATCGACGGCGGCATCTCGGCCAGCCGCGCGGCGTTTGTGGGTGGGTGCGCGGCAACGTCGAATGTGCTGGCCGGAAAACTATTCGGCATTCCGATCAAAGGCACGCACGCGCACAGTTGGGTGATGTCGTTTGACAGCGAACTGGAGTCGTTTCGCGCCTATGCCGCGGCGCTGCCAAACAACTGTGTGTTTTTGGTCGATACGTACGACACGTTGCAAGGCGTTCGTCACGCGGTCGAAGTCGGACGACGGCTGCGCGAAGAAGGGCACGAGATGCTCGGCATCCGGCTCGATTCGGGCGACTTGGCCGAACTGAGCATCGCGGCGCGACAAATTCTCGACGATGGCGGTTTTCCCAATGCGGCGATCGTCGCCAGCAACGACTTGGACGAGTATCTGATCCGCGATCTCAAGTATCAGGGCGCGACGATCACCGTCTGGGGAGTCGGCACGCGGCTGGCCACGGCATACGACCAGCCGGCGCTGGGCGGCATCTACAAATTGTCGGCCATTCGCGCTTCCGCGGGCGACCGGTGGCAGCATAAAATCAAACTGTCCGAGCAGCCGATCAAGGTCTCGACGCCGGGTATTCTGCAAGTCCGGCGGTTCAGCAACGACGATGGTTTTCTGGCCGACGTGATCTACGATGAACTGACCGGGATCGCGGAAAGTCCCACAGCCGTTGACTTTGACGGCCATGTTCGTCGCCGCATCGTCTCGTCCGCCCGTCACGAAGACCTGCTGGTTCCCGTGTTTCGCCAAGGCAAGCCGGTTTACAATGTACCAACGGCAGCCGAGGCTCAGCAGCGAGCCAAACAGCAACTCCAACAGTTGCCCGACGCTACAAAGCGGCTGCACAATCCCACGCCGTATTCCGTCGGCTTGGAAGAAAACTTGTACCTGCTGAAGAGCCGGCTGATCGACGAAGCGAGGAACAATCCGACGTGAAGCTGATCAAAGTCGCCGTGGCGACGCTCAATCAAACTCCGCTGGCCTGGCAAACGAACCAAGAGCACATCGTGGCGGCGATTGCGGCGGCTCGGCAACAAGGCGTGACGATTCTCTGCCTGCCCGAGCTGTGCATCACAGGTTACGGCTGCGAGGATGCGTTTCACTCGCTGTGGCTGCACGACACCGCGCAAAAAGTGTTGCTTGAGTTGCTGCCGGAAACTCGCGGCATGATTGTTTCGCTGGGGCTGCCATTGCTGCATAGCGGCAGGTTGTTTAACACCGCGTGTCTGGCCGCCGACGGAAATCTTGTAGGCTTTGTCGGCAAGCAGCATTTGGCGGGCGAAGGGATTCATTATGAACCGCGGTGGTTCAAACGCTGGCCGGGCGACGTGCGAGCGACCGCTCAGTTCGGCGGCCAGTCGTATCCGATCGGCGATTTGATGTTCGATTGCGGCGGTGTGCGGATTGGTTTCGAGATTTGCGAAGACGCTTGGGTGGCCAATCGGCCCGGCGGCGATCTGGCGTTGCAGGGAGTGGACCTGCTGCTGAATCCGAGCGCCAGCCACTTCGCGTTCGGCAAACACGAAGTCCGCAAGCGGTTCGTGCTGGAGGGTTCGCGGGCGTTCAACGTCAGTTACCTGTACGCGAATCTGTTGGGCAACGAAGCGGGCCGCGCGATCTACGACGGCGGTGCGCTGATCGCCAGCGACGGCCGGATGCTGGCCGCGGGTCCGCGTTTTTCGTACGCCGATTTTCAACTGACCACGGCGGTGTTGGACGTAGACGCCACGCGGATGAGCCGCGCTCGCACCGGCAGCTTTCGGCCCGACATTGAAAACGAACCGGACAACGTCGTGCAAGTGCCGTTCGACTTCCCTCGCATCCGGCCCGAAGCTCGGACCGAGACGGTGGCCGCATGGGAGAACGGGCCGCATCTGAAAGAGGAGGAATTCACGCGGGCTGTGTCGCTGGGACTGTTCGATTACTTGCGCAAAAGTCGGTCGGCTGGTTTCGTCGTGTCGCTCAGCGGCGGCGCGGATTCGGCGGCCTGTGCCGTGCTGTCCGCGCTGCTGGTGGAGTTCGCCGTGGCGGAGTTGGGCCGTCAGGGATTGCATGAAAAGTTGTCCTATATCTCCGGCGTGCGCAAGGCCGCCGATAATCGCCAGTTGGTGCGCCGGCTGCTGACGACGGTTTATCAGTCGACGCGCAACAGTTCCGACGTCACTCGCCACGCGGCCCGCGGCGTGGCAGAGGCATTGGGCGCCGAGCATTTTGAATTTGACGTCGACGCGATCGTGCAGGACTATGTCGAAGTTGTCTCGGGCGCGATCGGCCGGCCGCTGAGTTGGGAGCAGGACGACGTGGCACTGCAAAACATTCAGGCCCGTGTCCGAGCGCCCGGTGTTTGGATGCTGGCCAATTTACGCGACGCCCTGCTGCTGGCTACCAGTAATCGCAGCGAAGCGGCCGTCGGCTACACGACGATGGACGGAGACACGTGCGGCGGGCTGTCGCCGATCGCCGGCATCGACAAGGCGTTCTTGCGCGAGTGGCTGCGGTGGATGGAAACGCACGGGCCGGAAGGCGCGTGGCCGCTGCCTGTATTGCGAGAGGTCAACGAACAACAACCGACCGCCGAGCTTCGTCCGCTGGCCAATCATCAAACCGACGAAGCCGACCTGATGCCGTACGATCTGCTGGACGCCATCGAGCGGGCGGCGATACGCGATAAGCTGTCGCCGCTGGAAGTTTTTCAGTTGATGGAATCGCGTTTCCCCGATTTGTCGCGCGAGCAGCTTGGCATCTGGGTCGAACGCTTTTTCCGCCTCTGGTGCCGCAACCAGTGGAAACGCGAACGCTACGCCCCGTCGTTTCACCTGGACGATCAAAATCTAGACCCGAAAACTTGGTGCCGCTTCCCAATTCTGTCCGGCAACTTCGATCGCGAACTGGCTGAGTTGCGAGAGTATTTGCGTTCTTAACACCCTCGCTGCCATGAAAACTCTAATCCTGATTGACATCCAAAACGACTTCCTGCCGGGCGGAGCATTGGCGGTGCCCAGCGGCGATCACGTGATTCCGGTAATCAATCGCTTGCAGCCGCAGTTCGAGCTTGTTGTGGCAACTCAGGATTGGCATCCGCCGGACCACGGCAGTTTCGCGGCCAATCACCCGGGCCGGCAAGTGGGCGACGTGATCGACCTGGACGGCTTGCAGCAGATCCTCTGGCCTGTCCACTGCGTGCAGAACACGCACGGCGCCGAACTAGCCGCCGATTTGAACACGGCCCGCGTGGCAAAGGTCTTCCGCAAAGGTACCGATTCACGCATCGACAGCTACAGCGGCTTCTTCGATAATGGGCACCGCAAAACAACCGGGCTCGGCGAATTTCTCAAACAACAGGCGGTCGACGAAGTTTACATCGCCGGTCTGGCAACCGACTATTGCGTGAGTTCACCGCACTCGACGCGCGGCAACTAGGTTTCAAGACGCGAGTCATTGAAGACGCATGCCGTGGCGTCGAGCTGCAAGCGGGCGACATCGCCCAGGCAATCGATAAACTGCAGGCTGCGGGTGTCGCAATCTTCAACAGCCAACGATTGCTAGAAACAGTTTCAAAACCGTGAGCCGAAGGCGCTAGACTCGGGCTAGATGCCCGGATGACCGGCGAAATCAAGGCCCGCGGCTCACAATCAACTAAGCCAGAAATGAAAGGGATGCCCATGTTTGCTACTACACAATGTCGGCGCTCAAGCAACATCTGGATTCTGATGACCGCGTTGATGGGCACAGGGTTCGTCACCGTGGTCGATGGCTCGGCGAACGACGACACCACGACCGGCGAGGAGGCCGGCTCGCGATTAAGTTTGGACGACCAACCGATCGGTTGGGCGAGCATCCTGGGAGGCACCACCGGCGGTCGGAACGGAAGGAAAATCACCGCCGCGGACGCGAAGACACTGCTCGGTGCCGTAAAAGGCGATGATCCTTGCGTGGTTTTGGTTTCGGGAATGATTCAGCTCGACGACAAGGTACAAGTCGGTTCGAACAAAACGATTCTGGGAGTGGGAGCCGGTGCAGGTCTGCGCGGCGGCGGTCTGAATTTCAAAGGCGTTCACAATGTCATCGTGCGGAATCTGACGATCCGCGACACGCCGGACGACGCGATCAACATCGAACGCGCCTCGCACCACATCTGGATCGATCATTGCGACCTATCCAATTGTCACGATGGTCTGATCGACATTAAAGCGGGCTCCGATCTGATCACCGTTTCGTGGAATCATTTACACGATCATGGCAAGACGTGTTTGCTGGGACACAGCGACAAGGCGGCGGCTGTGGCGACGGATAAGGGGAAACTGCGAGTCACCTACCACCATAACTTGTTCGACGGTACGCAGACCCGGCATCCGCGCGTGCGGGCCGCGGAAACCGTGCAGGTGTTCAACAACTATTTCCGCAGCAACCAGTATGGCGTGGCCTCGACGATGGATGCCGGCGTGCTGGTCGAGGGCAACTATTTCGAAGACGTGGCTCAGCCGAC
>JBGTKH010000013.1:0-14331 GCA_041744735.1 Pirellulaceae bacterium
CGGTGCGTCCAGTAGAACCATGCGTCATGGATCGCCAGATATACGAAGGCGGATAGCGGCAGCCACCACAGCGGCTGGGTGGTGACGTCCGAATAGATGCGGGTGAGGCCGTGGAAATGCCACAGGTGAATGACGATACCGGCGGGAATGCCGTAGATGGCGACAGAAAGGGCGGACCAGCCAATTTCGCGGCGGATCTGGCGGCCGAGGCGGTCCGCCTTGTTGGGATCAGACGGGCGATAGACGTCTGGCCGTACGCGGCGCGCCGTCCAGGCAAAAAAGCCCGAGACCGCGAAGTAGCGGGCCATCACGATGGCACACATGGCTAGCACAGTGAGTATGAGCGCAGTCATGAGCCACGACTAGCCGCCGCAGCGCGGCCGGGCGATTTGGCTGGAGCAGTTTCAGCGGCTGTGGAGCCCGCTCAGTGCCGGCTGGCGAAACGCACTGCGCAGCGTCTTTCGTCACCGCGTTCGCACGGCGGCGGGGCTGTTCGCCGCGGCAATGGGCGCGGGGCTGTTGGTCACGGGGTTCATGATGCTCGAGGCGCAGAATTACCTGCTCGACTTTCAATTCAATCGCGCCGCCCGCAGTGACATCGACCTGACATTCATCGACGAACGCGGACCCGATGCGTTGGCCGAAATCCGCAGCCTGCCGGGCATCGACTACGCCGAGCCGGTGCTGAACGTCGCTTGCACGTTCGTGCACGGGCCGTATCGCCGCAAGAGCGGCGTCACCGGGCTGCTGGCCGACTCGCGTTTGACCGTGCCGCGCGACAAACAGGGCGAGCCGATTCAACTGCCGGAGCACGGTCTGGTGATCAGCCGCACGTTGGCCGAGATCCTGCACGTGCAGCCCGGCCAGTCCCTGACGCTGATTCCAGTCAAGGGAGAACGGCGGCCGGTCGAGATGACGGTGACGCGCATCAGCGACAGCTTCATGGGGCTGTCGGCCTTCGCCGAGATTGGCTACCTCAGCCGGTTAGTGGACGAGGAGTTCGCGATGTCGGGCGTGCAACTGCTCACCGATGGCAACGCGGCAAACGAGGCCGCTCTGCATCGCGAACTGAAACGCACGCCAGCCGTGCAATCGATCAACTCGCGCCGCGACATGATCGAGAATCTGACCGAGACGCTGCTGCAAAACCAATGGGTCTTCATCGGCGTACTGGTCTCGTTCGCCGGTGTGATCTTCTTCGGCAGCATCGTCAATGCCTCGGTCGTCAACTTGGCCGAACGGCAACGGGAGGTCGCCACGCTAGGCGCACTGGGTTACAGTCCGTGGCAAATCGGCGGACTGTTCTTGCGCGAAAGTCTGCTCGTGAACATGCTGGGAACCATCCTGGGATTGCCGCTGGGCTACGCGCTGATGGCGCTAACGGCGGTGTCGTACAACAACGAACTGATTCGCCTACCGATCGTCAGCGCCCCGTGGGTGTTTATCGATACGATGCTGCTATCGATCGTCTTCGCACTGCTGGCCCACGTGGTTGTCCAGTGGAGTATATTGCGTATGAATTACCTGGAGGCGTTGAATGTGAAGGAGTGAGAGGGAAGGACGAATTACGAAGGACGAAGATTCTGGAAACGACTAGTGCTTTGTCAAAGCTAAAATGTGGGGTAAGCATCCTGCTTGCCAACTCGACTTCCACGATTTAACGCAAGCTGGAAGCTTACGCCACGTAACTGGCCGACCCCAAAATGAAACTTTGACAAAGCACTAGCGTGCGGGAAAGTACGAGTATGAAAACTTGGGTGGTGATTGGCGGCGTGGTGTTGGTTGCGGCGATGGGGCTTGGCGCCTACAGCACGTGGTCGTCGGGGGTGACGGTGCAGGCGGCGCGAGTTGAGCAGGGTAATATTCGGGAGTTTGTCGATGAACAGGGGAAAACGCGATTGCCCGAGACGCATTTGATCACGATGCCGTTTGCCGGGCGAATTCAAGAGATTCAGTGGTTGGAGGGGCAAAAGGTACAGTCCGGCGATGTGATCGCTCAGGTCGTGCCGTCCGATTTGGACAACGACGTAGCCGAAGCGCAAGCCGCCGTCGATCGATTGGTAGCTTCAATCGCGGAGAATGACGACTCGACCGTGGAACGCAGTGCCCGCGAGCAGGCGTTACAGTTCGTCGAGTCGATGGTCTCAACCGTTGCCGCCGCCGACGCCCGCAAGATCGCCGGCCGTTCGCGAGTCGATTTCGCCGAGACGTTTCTGGGCCGCATTCGGAGGTTGGTTGATTCGGGCGGCACGACGAAAGATGAACTGGATCGGGCGGAGTTGGAATACGTCGAGAGCCAGGTCAACTATCAACAAGACGTGTTGATTGCCGAGGCCGTCAAGTCGATCAAGGCTGCGACCGAACTGCTGCCGCGCATGGTTTCCGAGTACATCACTCGCAAAGATTTGACACGGGAGGTGCTTGAGAAACAGAAGTCCGAAGCTGAGGCGCGGTTACGACAGGCGCTGTTGAACAAGCAGCGAGGCACCATGACCAGTCCGGTCGACGGCGTCGTGCTCGAGCGGCCGATTCACAACGAACAGTACTTGTCTGCCGGTACGGTGCTGGTGGAGATTGGGCAACTGGCGCGGATGGAAGTCGAGGCGGACATCCTCAGCGAAGACGTGGTCCGCATCCAGCCGGGCGACGTTGTCGAGATTTACGGCCCGGCCGTGGGTGCTGCCGCGGGCAGTGGGGTCGCCGGCACCGTGCACCGCATTTATCCCGCCGGCTTCACGAAGATCAGTTCGCTGGGCGTGGAGCAGCAGCGCGTGATGGTCATCGTGCGATTCGCTGACGGCGAACTCGAAAAACTTCACGCCGCACGGGATGTTGGTGTCGATTATCGCGTGCGCGTCCGCATCTTCACCGACGAAAAAACCGACGCCCTGCTCGTCCCCCGCTCCGCCCTCTTCCGCAGCGCCGATGGCGGCTGGAATGTCTTCGCCGTCGTTAGCAGCCGGGCTGAGCTGCGACCTGTTACGGTCGGACTGATGAACGACGAGCGGGCGGAGATTACGGCGGGACTTACTGAAGGCGACACGGTGGTGCTGGCGCCCGAGAGCAGCCTGAGCGACGGCGACCGAGTTCGGCCCGTGCTACGGCGCGGCTAAGACGACCGCGGCGACCTGACCGGTACCGGATTTGTTAAGCGAGATGGCCGCGGGTTTTTCGAGACGGCACGGCTGACCGTACACCACGTTGATGGGGCAACGCGGATCGGGGTGAGCGTAGTTCAGCGTAATGGGAATCTCGCTGGCATCAAAAGCACACACCGTCGCGGCCAACTCGACGCCGCCGCCTGCGGCTCCCAAGTTGCCAAAGAAGCTCTTTGGAGCGGTCACCGGCGCGTCCCCCAAGCAGTCGTGAATCGCCCGGGCTTCGATGATGTCATCTTCCACGGTGCTCACGCCGTGAGCGTTCACGTGGCCGATGTCGTCGGCTTCGAGAGACGCGCTGCGTAATGCTGCGTTGATCACCCGATGATAAGCGTTCGGGCCGCTCGCGGCGCCATTGGCGTTGGTCTCGAACGACTGCGAATCGCCCAGCACGTGGGCCATGATCCTCGCGCCGCGCGATTCAGCATACGCGCGGCTTTCGAGAATGAATGCCGCGGCGCCTTCGCCGTTGACCATGCCGTCGCGATCAGCGTCGAACGGGCGCGAGGCAGCGGCTGGGTTGTCGTTGCGATGCGACAGATTGCTATAGCCGCGAAACATCAGCGGCGTCAGATTCAACCGCGAGCCGCTGCCGCCCACGATCATCACGTCGGCGTGGCCGCGCTGGATGTACCGCGAGGCTTCGATCAAGGCCGTCAGGCTGGACGCCTCGCCGATGCCCACGCTGTTATTCGGCCCCAGTGCGTTATGCAGAATGGCCAGATGGCAGGCGGTCATGTTCGGCAAGTACTTCAGCATCCAGAGCGGAAAGACGTCGCTCATGGCCTTCTCGCCCCACGAGTTGTGATTGAACTCGCCTTCCTTCAGGCAATGGCGGGCGACTTCCTCGACGTCCTCCATCGTGCTGTAGTACATCTCGGCGGCGAACACGACGCCGAACCGGTCGGGCTCGACAGAGTTTTCCGCGATCTTCGCATCCTGTAACGCCATCGCCGCGGCCGAAAATCCCGCTTGGATTTCGCGGCACATGACTTTCAGGCTCTTGCGCGGCGTCACGAATTGCTTGGCGTCGAAGTCGCGGATTTCAGCGCCGAATCGCACTGGCACTTCGGTGGTGGATAAGCATTCCAGCGGAGCGACGCCGCTGCGTCCCTCGCGCAGCGACTTCCAGAAGGCATCCCGCCCGACGCCGATCGGGCTGACGACGCCAACGCCGGTGATGACGACCTCTGGAGACTGAACCATCTTACTTGCTCGCGCTTCCTCGCGGCTTAACAACATTCTTGGCCAGACCCACGAATTCCAAAACGCGGATCATTAGATAAGTCAAATCGAACTCCCACCAGCGATGCCCGTGGGCTGCGGTTCGCTGTTCGGAATGATGATTGTTGTGCCAGCCTTCGCCGTGAGCCATCAAGCCCACGAACCAATTGTTGCGGCTGTTGTCGCTGGTTTCGTAGTTGCGGTAGCCCCAGATGTGCGTCAGCGAATTCACGGACCACGTTACGTGCCACACGAAGACCGTGCGAACGAACACGCCCCACACGAGCACGCTCAGCGCAAACTGCAAACCGAGCCAATAATCGCCGGTCGTCGCCCAGCCGTAGGACAAGCCGAGGACGAAAAACAGAGCGGCGTGAATCACGTAGATCCAAAACCACATGAAGTTCCGCTCGATGTTTAGATAAAACGGATCGCGCAACAGATCGCGGCCGTAGTGCTCGTAGAATTCGATGTTGCTCAGCTTGCGGTTCTCGACCATCAACCAAGCAAAGTGTCCCCATAGGAAATTCACCAGCGGGCTGTGCGGGTCAGGCTGCTCGTCGGAGTACTGATGATGCTTGCGGTGGATGGCCACCCAGCGAGCCGGCGAGTCCTGCATGCAGCACACGCCCAACAGCGCCAGGAAATGCTCAAACCACTTCGGGCAAGTGAATCCCTTGTGGGCCAACAGCCGGTGGTAGCACATGGTCATGCCCAACATGCCGAAGAAATAGTGCCCGAAGAACATCAGCGCCACGCCCGTCCAACTGAAAAACCACGGCATAAACGCCAATAGGCTGAGCAAATGAATGGCGGGAATGCCGATGAAATACGGCCAAAGAATGCGCATCGGCCGCACGCCGTCGGGGAGCTGCCCAGTACAGGGATGCAGTTCAGCGTCCGGGTGGACCGGCAAATCGCCGGGGTCGCTCTCGTCGCCGGCCGCGCGTTGATCGTCTGCCACGGGTAACCGTGAAATCGTGTTGCTCATACTCGGATCGTCGTCAACTTCATTCAACGTGGAAAGGGATGTTATCATTGTAATCACCACAGCGGCGTCTTGGCACCGGCTGCTTCGAAAAAAGGAGGGGGAATGAACAGGCGGGTATCGTGCGGTGGGTTCTAAAAGCGACAGCAGCCGTCGCTGGGGTAAGTGGTTTGAGCCATGGCTTCCAAGAGCCGCCCTTGCAATGTCAAACGGTTGCCTTCTGCATCCTTGCCGACGGCCAATACGCCGGCGTTGCGGACAAGCCGAGCCCAGTCGGCGGCGTCAATCGTTTTGCCGGCAAACACACGCTCACCGATGTACGCGAAACACAGGTCGACCTCCGCCAGCAATTTTTCGCCGACGTGGCAAGTCCCGCTGGCGAAGGCGCCTTCGGGTCGAATGTCTTGTACGTCGACGGTAATCTTCAATTGATCGCCGGGTCGAGCGTAATCGTGGAACGTTGCCTTGCTCACTTTCGCCAACACGATGTTCTCGCGGAATTCATCGTCCCAGCCGACCAAAATGCCGCCGATTTGAGCCATTCCTTCCACGATCAACGACGACGGGTACACCGGAAATCCCGGCACGTAATCGCGGCACTCTTCGCCGGTAAAAATGACTTGCTTTACCGCGACTGCCCTACGGCCGCTCTCAAACTCCGTAAACTGATCGAACCAGTACCAACGCATGTTGAGCAACTCGTCCTGTGCTGCGGGGTAGGCCAGCGTGTTAGCGGCTGGGCATGAGCGCCTCGTCGCCGAACCGAGCCGCGTTGCGGTGCGCTTCGTTGTTGAAATTATCCTCAAACGACTTGCGCGACGCGAACACGAACTTCAGGCCAATCAGCGTGTACGAGCGGATCGTTGCCAAGTCATTGTAAGACTCCGGAGCGATCTTTCGCAACTTCGCCAGCCGGAACCAGGGAATCCCCATGATGTCGTGATGCTCGACATGCAGGCCGGCGTTGAACGACAACAGGTTAACGATCCGGCCATAGTGCGAGGCCGACGGCTGGTAACGCTTGAAGCCGTGGAAGTGCGAGATGCCCAACACCCAGCCCAAGCAATACGGATGCAAGAAGCCAGTGAAGAACGCCTGGCTAGCCAGCAAGTACACAACGGGCAGCCAGCCGCCGTAACCGAACATCGCGCCGTAAGCGTACAGCGCCCCGCACACCGATAGGTTCACCAGCGGATAAACCACCGCCCAGTACACGAACTTTTCTTTTTCATAGCCCGAGACCAAATGCTCGTCGGTCAACACCGTCAGCGTCAGCTTGCCGGGCTTCAGGCGGCCTCGCAGCAGTGAGCCGAATACATACATCACCAGCCCGACGAGGCTGCGCAGCACCTGCGTGACCAACATGATCAACGAAAACGGCACGAACATCGGCGTCAAGTATCGCGTCAGCAAAAAGAACGAACGCCGCCGAGTCAAAAAGTCCTTCTTGGCACCCTGGTCGTTGTGATGCACCAAGTGCTCCAACCACCACGTGTGATGCCCCGACATGAACATCGGCAGCGTGGTGAATGTGAACAAGTAGCGGTTCCACGACGGTTTCTTGAACACCAGCCCGTGGACGCACTCGTGCCCAAGCTGGAACAGCATGATGTTCAGCGAGGTGCCGATGAAATACGCTGCCAATAGCATCACCCACCACGGAGCGTGACTGACCGCCATCGCGATGCCAAGCTGTGCACACGCGACCAACACGCACCAAAACGCGGTGGGCGCGTAGTGGCCAAACAGTTGCTTGATCTCGGGATGAGCACGGATCATGGCCCGCGCGCGGTCGCGATGCCACACGGCTTCGGGGCGTTCGTCGTCCGGCACGCGGTCGGTGATGTCCACTTCAAAGCCGGGGAACACTGGCGCGGCGGTCCCCAAGATTCGCAGTTTGAAACTTGGTTTGAAACCACCTGGTCGAAGCTTTTCGGCAGTCGCGGTCATAGGTCGATAAGTCTCCAGAAAAAAACTTGCAAGATGTAGCGGGACCCGGAACGGGCAAGGCAGGAAAAAACTTTCCCGTTGAGGGGTAGATGTTGGCAGGACTTGCTAGTGTAAACTCGCGATTTCCGTTGCGGTAGTGTACATCCGAACAACAGGACAGCATTTTACCTGAATTAACATCGCTCGGTCGTCCGCCACTACATGAGGAAAATCCCCTCTAGCCGCCACCACGGTACGAAGTCTCTGCAAAATAGCGGGTTGCGACGATTCTGAGCTGTGCGTCGATTTGAAATCGGGAGCGCTCCAATTGTCCGAAGGATGGAAAAGAAACTCCCAGGAACTAGCCGATACATTGCGTAGGCTGGTAAATCCGCGCATACTGGAGCATTCATGGACGCGAGCAAACCAGGGCCACTGGGCGGCTGCGAAACCATCCCACCTTCGCGTTTCGCGCCGGCCTACCTCAGAGATGTAACATCCCTTGATTCCTGTAAAGCCACCATCATGCTCATGCCACGTGATACGAACCCAACGGATTTTTCGTTGGCCGAGTCGCGCCGACTGGTGAACGACCTGTTCGAGCCCAAACCGGCGATTTACTGGACCGACTTCCTGTTCAGCATCCTGATTGGGCATATTGGCTATGCGCTGGTGTTTCAAGCGCCGCGCTGGTTGCCCGATCCGCTGTGGCTGCGGCTTTGCGTGCAGGCGGTCATTTTCGTCATTTACGCGTTGGCCTTTTATCGGGCGGCGATGTTCATCCATGAACTCGTACATCTGCGCACGGGAACGTTTCGTGTGTTCCGTGTTGTTTGGAACACGCTCTGCGGTTTCCCGTTTTTAATGCCGTCGTTTGTGTATGAATCTCATTTGGATCATCATCGCCGCAAACACTTCGGCACGCAGCAAGACGGCGAGTACCTGCCGCTGAGCAATCAGTCGCCGATTCACATGCTGCTATACCTCGCGCAAAGCTTCGTCATTCCGCTGCTGGCCTTGTTCCGTTTCGTCGTGCTAACACCGCTGACATGGGTGAGCCCGTCGCTGCGTCGCTGGGTGCATCAGCATGCATCGTCGATGGTGATCGATCCCTCGTACTTGCGCCCGCTGCCGACAAAAACGGCGATGCGATTGATTCGCCGGCAAGAGATGCTTTGCTTCGTGGGCTGGGCCACGTTCCTGGGAATTGTTCTGACGTTCAGCGCGTGGCCGTTTCCGTTGTTGATTCAAGCATATTTGACGGGCGTGTTCATCATCATGCTCAACGCCATCCGCACGTTGGGCGCCCACCGTTTCTGGAACGATGGAAGTGAGATGACGTTCGTCGAGCAGATGCTGGACTCGGTGAACTACGCGCGCCGCCCCTGGCTCAGCGAGTTGTGGGCGCCGATCGGCACGCGCTTTCACGCGTTGCATCACTTGTTCCCCTCGATGCCCTATCACAACATGGACGAGGCCCACAGGCGATTGATGCAGCACCTTCCGGCCGACTCACTCTATCGCCAAACCGAATCCGAGTCGCTCAGCCGTGCCATTCGCGACCTCTGGCGCCGTGCCAGCGAGGCAAAGAAGCAGAAGTCGCCCGAAACTCTCTCGCACGCCGCCTAACTTTGGAGTGCGGCGACTCGTCGCCGCTTTGTTTTGCGGCGGAGCCGCTTTCTTCTGAAAGTGCGCCGCCTTACTTAAGGACTGGCGTGGCCGAGTGTCTACCCGGTGCTTCAGTGACTTTGCTGCGGCACGCCTTTCGATTTCTCAGAGTAGACGATGTAAGCAGCCGCGCACGCCGCCGCAATTGCCGCAACGGCGAAGTCCGTGTAGTGAGGCGTGCCTCGGCCAAGATGTACCACCACATGACTCATGAGGGAATAGAGAATCGAAAGGCTCGCCAGTACGATGGCTGTTGTCCCGCGGTATCGCGGAGCCGTCTTGGCTCCCGCGATGACAAAGGCCGCTCCCATGAGAATGCCGATGACCCAGAACAGGATCGATCGGCTGAATGCTGGCGCGGGCGTCGGCGGAGACCCCAGCGGCTCAGCCAGTACAGGCGGAATCACGAGTCGCGCGATAACGCCGGGAGCCATGCCCGCGATTACCGCCGCTGGTGCGACACCAATCCAGCGTAGCAGTTCGACGGTCTTTTCTTTGCTGGTCAGATCAGAGAATGATTTCATATGTGCCGGCGGGCAAATTAAACTAGTGGCGGGTCGATGTGCTGCCGTGAGGCGTCGATCAGGTCGCCGGCGCCTTGAGCGAGTAGGTTTTCCGCCACTTCGATGCCAATGGCTTGTGGATCGTCGGTCGGACCAACGGCGGCGGCGAAGACGCGCGTGATGCCGTTGCTGCTCAGGACTACGCCCTCTAGTTTCAATTGGCCGCTCTCGATTCGCCCAAATGCGCCGACCGGTGCGAGGCAGCCGCCGCGGAGTCGGGCTAACATGGCGCGCTCGGCCAGCACGGCGCTGCGAGTGTGGGCGTCGTTCAGCGGAGCGAGAAGATCGAGCGTGCGGCGGTCGTCGTCGCGAGCTTCGATGCCCAGCGCGCCTTGGCCGACGGCTGGCAGCATGATGGATTTGGGAATGATTTGACCGATGCGGTCCGACAAGCCTAAGCGTCGCAGTCCGGCTTCGGCCAGCACGACGGCGTCATAGTCGCCTTCGTCCAATTTCCTCAGCCGCGTATCCACGTTGCCGCGGATGTCGAGCACATGCAGGTCGCTACGCGCGTGCAGCAGTTGAGCCCGCCGTCGCATGCTGCCCGTGCCGACACATGCACCCTGCGGCAATTGACGGAAGGCGTTAGAGCCCGACGAATCGTCAATGCGACTCGTGCTTGAAGACGCGGGCAGGACAAGTACGTCGCCGGGACTTTCTCGCTGAGGAATCGCGGCCAGCGTCAGTCCGTCGATCGGTTCGGTCGGCAGGTCCTTCAAGCTATGCACCGCCAGATCGACTTCGCCGACAAGCAGCGCGCGCTGAATCTCTTTGGTGAATACACCTTGGCCGCCAATGCTGCCGATGGGGCCCGATTTGACATCGCCGCCCGTCGTGATCAGCACCACTTCGACCTCGATATTCAGCTCCTGCAGCCGCGCGGCCACCCAATCCGCTTGCCAACGGGCCAGCGGGCTGCTGCGAGTTCCCAGCCGAAGTCGTACGTTGTCTGACATGAACCTGATGAGAGTGCGCGTCAAATTCGTAGCCGAAGTTGTGAAACTTCGGAATTCTCACGAATTCCGCTCCGTGTCGAACCGTTTAGAAGCGCGCTCAACCGCTCCTTCCTTTACTTTTCTGATTCGGTGCGTGTGCGCGAGCCTTCCTTCAGCCCGCCATTTGTCTCATCGCCCGCGCCGGGCTGCGCGGCGCGGGCAGCATCGAGCGGTCTTTCCCCGTCACGTTTGGCGACCGCCGCTGAGATTTTGGCGCCGACGTCGCTCCGCGATTGTTGATGTAACGGCACGACGACACCGCAGCTTACGATGAACTGAATCGCTTGGTCCATGGTGATGTCCAAGTCGATCGTTTCGCTTTTGGGTACGCTGACCGTGAAACCGGTGGCCGGCATTGGCGAAGTGGGGATCAGCAGACTCACCACGGGCTCGTTAGCCGCCGAACGGATGTCGAGCATGCTCTCACCGGTAACGAAGGCCAAGGTCCAAATGCCTTTCCGTGGATACTCGACCGCCACCACGCGCGTGAACTCAATCTCCCGTTCGCTGAACACAAAGTCGGTCACTTGTTTCACCGACGAGTACACGTTGCGGATCAGCGGCAAGCGATGAATTAGCCCCTCAAAAAAATTCCAGAACATGCGGCCGACGCCCGCCGCCAGGAACTTGCCGATGACGTAAAGGCACAGCAGAAACAAACACAAAAAGACCGGGATCACCAGGACCCGCTTCAAATACACATTGCGAACGTACTGATGGTAAATCTGTTTTTCGTTGGCCGTCGCCAACGATAGCTCGCCGGGCTGTTCACTGACGTTGTTGAAGACGACTTCCGGTATCCAGCTCTGCTTGCCGCCGTTGACCGGAACATACACGCGGTCCTTGTACTTGAATGAGATCACGCGGCCGTCGGGAGCTTGCAATCGCTCTTCGGCAGGAACCTCGGCCGGAATTTCCTTCTTCACGTCGCTGATTGATACGACGATCACGTTGCGAGCCGCGTCTTCGATGGGCTCCAGCACATACCGCTCGATCTGTGCCCAGGCCCACAAGAAGAGCACGATCGTCAGCAGCGGCGGCAGGATGATTGCCAAACCGCGCAGCACAGCGCGGCGCACCGGGTGCTGCCGGCGCGGCGGGGGAGGTTCGGGAACTTGTTCGGGTGTCGTAACCATTCTCTTGTTCGCCTTTTTACGTTCTGACATGGGGCCAAAGTCTTGCGACTTCGGCTACCATCTGGCGAGTCGCCGGGCGGCTACTCGAGGCCGACGCCACGTGCGAGGACGGCGACGGTCACTGCCGCCGCACCTGCTTTCTTCAGGGCCTTCGACGCTTCGTTGGCCGTGGCACCGGTCGTCATCACATCGTCTATCAATAGAACATCCAGGCCCTCTATATCGTAGCCCGGCGAAACGGCGAAGGCGCCGAGCACATTTTGCCGCCGCTGTTGTGGCCCTAAGGTCCCTTGCTTTCTCGTTTTGCGGCGGCAAGTCAAGACCTTCGGCCGCACGCGACACCGCATCGTCCGACCCAGCGACTCGGCCAAAATCGCGGGGCCGCTGCCGCCGCGGGCGAAGTGGCGGGTCCAATGCGAGGGGACTGCCACAATCACGTCCGGCCGCAATTCAGGCAACTGCTGGCGGATTCTCGCCGCCAGGATGTCCCCCATCGCCATCGTGAGCGGTTCGTGAAAAATCTTCTTGGTGCACAGCACGGCCTCGCGGAGTTTTCCCTGGTACACGCCCAGGGTCACCGCGCTGTCGAATCGCATGTCCATGTCCGCACAAAGGCGACAATCGTCGCTGTTCTGGTCAGCTTTAGGGAGAGGTGCTGCACAGCGCCGACAGACTGCACGTTGCGGCGGGCTGACGCCGACAAGGCACTCGCCGCAAATCAGCGGTTGACCAACACCACCTGGCAGCTCGCAGCCGCACAACAAACACTGGGGCGGATAAACGAGATTCGCGATACTAGTGGTGACTCGGCGGATCGCCGTATGCACCGAATGCTGCCACGCCGGTCGGTGAGGCGCGTGTCGCTGGCTGGTTGCAAGCTGCTCGTCCATGAATTTCACGATCTCGCGGCTGAAACACTTAACCTGGCCGCCAAAATTCGCAACAACTCTTTCGTCTTGACCTAGTTTGGCAAACTGCCCTATCGTACCGCGTGAACCGCCATGTTGCGAGTATCCCGATCCTCAGCGAGCACTCACGTGTCCGGTACGATCAGTTTCAGCCAACGAGCCAGTTGGGCCGAAGGCCAGCCGATCAGCGAGTTGATGGCCCGCGCACTGGCCAATCCGGATTTGATTTCGCTGGCCGCCGGCTTTGTCGACCAACAGTCACTGCCAGTGACACCGACGTGGACTGCGCTCGAAGCGATCTTCGCCGACCGCAACGCGGCGCGGGCGGCATTGCAGTATGGAACAACACCGGGCTATCCGCCGCTGCGCGAACTGCTGCTATACCACGCGCTGCAAGCCGACGGCCTCAGCCGCGCGGAAAGCAGACTGTCGATCGAGCAAGTGGTCGTTACGGCCGGCAGCAATCAATTGCTGCATTTGGTCGGCGAGAGTTTGCTCGACCCTGGCGACATCGTGCTCTGCGCGGCGCCGACGTATCTGGTCTTCTTGGGAACGCTCGGCAACATCGGCGCACGATCGGTCGGTGTGGCCGTCGACGCCGATGGCATGATCCCCGCAGCGTTGGAAGACTCGTTGCGACGATTAGAACAGGGCGGTCAACTGCCGCGAGTCAAGGCGATTTATCTGGTCCCGTACTTCGATAATCCGTGCGGCATCACGACGTCTGCCGAGCGGCGAGGCCAGATCGTCGAGATCGCCAAGCGTTGGTCGCGAGCTGGAAAGATTCACGTGATCGAAGACGCCGCCTATCGCCAGTTGCGATACTCGGGCGACGACACGCCTAGCGCGCGAACGTTCGACGACGAAGGGGACACGGTGATCGTCGCGGGCACATTTTCCAAATCGTTCTCGCCCGGCATTCGCGTCGGCTGGGGCATCTTGCCAAAGCATCTGGTCGAGCCGGTCTGCAATCAAAAGGGAAACATCGACTTCGGTTCGCCGAACTTCAGCCAGCACTTGATGGCGAAAGTTTTGGAACTCGGATTGTTCGAGCCGCACGTCAAACAGCTTCGAGCGGGCTATCGGCCAAAGCTCCGCGCCATGCTCGACGCGGCGCAACAGCATCTGGCACCACTGCCCGGTGTGAGTTGGGACGAACCGACGGGCGGACTGTACGTCTGGGCTCGACTGCCCGAGAACATTGACACGGGACCGGCCGGAACGTTGTTCGACACGGCCATCCGCGAAGGCGTGCTGTACGTGCCGGGCGAGTACTGTTACCCCAGCGAAGGCGAACCGGTGCGCAAAAACACGATCCGGCTTAGCTTCGGAGTCCAATCGTACGAAAAGATCCAACAAGGCATCGCGGCACTGGCGAGAGCGGTGGAGAGAGTGATGAGTGACGAGTGACGAGTGACGAGTGACAAGTGACAAGTGACAAGTGACAAGTGACAAGTGACAAGTGACAAGTGACAAGTGACGAGCAGCAGCCGCAGCCTTCTCTTGCTTGTCACTTGTCACTTGTCACTCGTCACTCTTCACTCGTCACTTTCTCCACCGCTCTCGCTAGTGCCGCGATGCCTTGCTGAATTTTCTCGCACGATTGGACGCCGAAGCTCAACCGGATCGTGTTCTTGTGCACGGGCTCGCCTTCGCTGGGGTAACAGTACTCGCCCGGCACGTACAGCACGCCTTCGCGGATGGCCGTGTCGAACAACGTTCCGGCCGGTCCCGTGTCAATGTTCTCGGGCAGTCGAGCCCA
>JBGTKH010000014.1:0-5240 GCA_041744735.1 Pirellulaceae bacterium
TTAGTTTGGCAACCGCCCAGGCTCGTGAACGCCAATCTTGTTGCAAGTAACAATCAACTGGAGAGCCGGATGCGGGAGATCCGCCAGTCCGGTTCGGTGGGAGGGGAGCCGCAACTCAATGCGGCTTCCCTACCTCAATCGACATCGAACCAGTGTTTTGCGCCACGTCACTTGCGAGTGGCGGCAGCAGTTGCACGGTGACCGCGTCGGCCGTGTGATGGTCTAGGCAGACTTCGCGGCCGTCGGAAAGGATCAACGTCCAGATGCGCTCGTTTTGCTGGCGCGGGCCGGCAGTCACTTGCATTCCCGCGGCCAATTCGGTTTGAGCGGCAGCGGGACCGATTTCGGTGATCAGGGCGCGGCGGCCTTCTCGCAGCAGGCTCACTTTCAACTGCTTGCCAGGAACAACCGTCTCCGTGTCTTCGGGAATTTCCGAGCCGTGCGGGTCGTGCAATGGGTGCCCCAGTTTGTCGTCGAGATAATCGACGGTGGCCTGATCGTGAACGTGTTCCAATACGTGGGCCTGATCGTGCAGCTTCTCAACTGGAGTGCCCAAGTGTTCCAAGTACGTTTCCCATAGTCGATGCGCACGCAGCAGCCGCCGGGCCTCGCGGTCGCCGGCTTCGGTCAGTGTCAAGGTTCCGTCAGTCACTTGCAGCAGATCTTGCCGCTGAAGCGCCCGAATCGCTCGCTGGATGCGCTCCGGCCGGCCTTGCACGTGCTTGAGCACCGTGGACACCGGCACCTCCGTCCCGGGTGCTCGCAGAATGCAGCCCAGCACGTCTTCCACCAGTCGCTGCGGCACGGCATGGCGACGGCGCATCCAATCGGCGAACAAGCCATAACGCGGCGCGACTGCGAAGACCACCAGAAACTGAAACGCACTGGTCACAACGACCGCCGAGCCCGGTGCGATGTTGATGATTTCCGACAGCAAATAGCCGCACAAAAAGCTGGTGACGCCAAACACGGCCGACACCACAAGCATCCGCGTCAGCCGGTCGCACAACAGATACGCCGTCGCCGCGGGGATGATCAGCAACCCAACCACCAGGATCACGCCCACCACGTTCACACCGGCGACCACAACCAGCGACGTGCAAGTGGTTAGCAAGTAATCGAGCGCCAACACGGGAATGCCGATCGACGCGGCCATCACGCGGTCGAAGCTGACCAATTGCAACTGGCGGAAGAAAAGAATCACGACGGCCAGCACGCCCACCGTGACCAGCGCCATCATCCACAGGTCGGCATTTTGAATCGCCAGCAATTGGCCCGTCAGGAAGTGCACCAAGTCGATGTGTACATATTTGCTGAATAGCGACAACAGCACGCCGCCCAATGCGAAAATGCCGGTGTACATGATGCCAATCACGGCATCTTCCTTGATACGGGAAAACTTCGACACGAAGCCAACCATGCCCACGGTCAGAAAGCCGGCGATGATCGATCCGACGATCATCGCCGGCGCGTAAGCGTCGGTGCCGAATACCAGTTTCATGAACAGGTAGCCCGCGACAACGCCGGCCAACATCGAGTGAGCCAGCGCGTCCGCCAGAAACGCGGTCCGCCGCAAGATGATGAAACAACCAATCACGCCGCACACCGTGGAAACCAACGTCCCCGCAATCATCGCCTTCATCAAATGCGGCGACTGCCGGTCGAGTTCAACGAGCCATTGGTATGCGGGATCGAACATAAAGCGATCAGCTATCAGCGGTCAGCGTCACTCGTCACTTGTCACTTGTCACTTGTCACTTGTCACTCGGTCCGACAGATTGGCAAAGATGCGCAGCGTTCCCTCGTAGACTTCGCTAAGCAGTTCTGGGTGCAGCACTGCTTCGGGCGGGCCGTGGGCGAAGAGGCGTTGCTTTAGAAGGATGAGCGAGTCGAAATATTCGGCGGCGGTGGCTAGGTCGTGATGGACTACGACCAGCGTGCGACCGGCGGCTTTCGTGCGTTCCAAGACGTCGAGGATCGCTCGTTCGGTGGCCGCATCAACGCCGGCGAACGGTTCATCGAGTAACAGGATGTCGGCACCTTGCGCCATCGCGCGGGCCATGAACACGCGCTGCTGCTGGCCGCCGGACAACTGCCCGATTTGCCGATGGCGGAACTCGGACATGCGGACCATCTCCAGCGACTCATCGGCGATGCGGTAGTCGGCGGCGTTCAAGTCGCGCCACCACGGCTTGTGCCCATAGCGGCCCATCAGCGCGACCTCACGCACGGTGACGGGAAAATCCCAATCGACCGAACCGCGCTGCGGCACGTAGGCCACCCGGCCTTTGGCTTTCTCAGCCGGTTCACCAAACAACCGCACTGCGCCAAAGTCCGGCCGCACGAATCCCAAGATCGCCTTGATCAACGTCGATTTTCCCGAGCCGTTTGGTCCGATCACGCCTACGAGTCGCCCTGCGGGAATGACTAGCGACACATCCAACAACGCCGGCACCGGACCGTAACTGACGGTCAAGTGCTCGACTTCGATGGCCGCCACTGCCGGCGGCCCGACTTTACCGTTGGATTTAGTGATCATGATCGTCTTCCGTTATAACCACGCGCGGCACATCGACGTGAATTGCACCTTCGACCGGCGCTCCCGGTTCGGACCAAAGCGTCCGTTCAACAACCGGGATTCCATCGCGCAGCACGCGCACGCGAACGGCTCGAGACTGCTCTGTTTCGTCTTCTGGCGGCGTGGCCTTGATGTAGAATTCGTTCCGCCCCTCGGTCATGCCCGGAATGTCGGTGATCAGCAATGGCGTGCCGGCTTTCACCGTCGCTTTTTTGCGAAGCAATTCTTGTCCCCGGAACAGAACCAGCAACGAAGTCGGTTCCAGCGAGAACGCATCGGGCTCGGCGTCGAACGTGAGCGTGATGTCCGCCGTGTAAACACCCTCGGCTTTCGTCTCGATCTGTTGCACGGACCGCGTAGCAGGCAGACTAGCCTGAAATTTCATGTACGCTTGGACAAGGCCCAAGATCGCGACAACAAGCAGCAATGCCAAAATCGGACGCATTGTTAGGATCGACTATTTCAGTGCCTCGACAATCGTCAAGACGTTTTCGCGCATCATGCCGATGTAAGTTTCACCGGCGCTCCCTGGCGGTCCCATCGAATCGGAATACAATCGGCCGCCGATTTCCACACCCGCGTCGTCTGCGATCTGGCGGAGCAGTTTCGGATTTACGCTCGTCTCGACGAAGATCGCTTTCACGCCGTGTTGTTTGATGGACTCGACCGTCCTGCGGCGCCGATCGGGGGTCACACCGCCGCCGATCTCATCGCCCGTCGACCAACCCGCTGGCGACGCAGACTTGAAACCATACTCTCGGCAAAAATAGTTAAAGGCATCGTGACTAGTGACCAAAACTCGCTTCTCGGCGGGGATGATGTTGAACTGCCGCACGGTCCACAAGTGCAACGCGCGCAGTTGGTTCACATACAATTCCGCGCGGGATTCGTATTCCACGCGATGCACTGGGTCCAGTTGCGAAACGCCACGCACGATGTTCCGCACGAAGATCGTGGCGTTCTGCGGCGTGAACCAAGCGTGCGGGTCGTGAAACGTAGCGCCGTCACCTTCCAAACTCAGCGGCTCAACATCCGTCACACACGTTACCAGCGGCTTGCCCGCGCCCTGGGCGAGCGTCCGCATCCAATCTTTTCCCTCCAAGTGCCAGCCATTCTCCAGACACAGGTCGGCCTCGGCCACCAGCTTCGCGTCGCCGGGTTTGATTTCGTACAAGTGTGGGTCCTGCCCAGGTGCGAGAATTGACTTGACCTCCCACCGGTCGCCCACAATTTGCCGCGCGAAATCGGCGACCTGGGTTGTGGAACAAACGATGACTTTCTTTGGTTCGTCCTGGGCCTGCAAAGTCGCCACGGACAGGGAAAACGCAACCAACGAAAGCCAAACAACGCTTTTCATGCTGTGCTCCTTAATTTTTGATTAGTCAAAAACCGGATTTAGTCTAGCCAACACCGCGCCCCCACACAAGCCCCAAGCCGTAGCGGTTCGTCAGCGACAGTAGCTCGGGACCCTTGTCCCGAGCGAGCAGCGGACCTAAACAAAGACTGCCGCGATTTGCTCGGGTCAATGGACCCAAGCTACAGTGCGAGTTGCAAAGTGCGAGTTGTGTCACGTTTGCGGACGTTTGGTGAAAATGAGCCGAGTTTGTGCTCTGTAAGCCGATAAGTGCCGGCAGTGACGCTGGCCAACGGCTGAAATTCGTTGCTAGTTGGCCAATTGCAGAAAGTTGACGAGGCAATCAGGCGGCGA
Source organism: Pirellulaceae bacterium (assembly GCA_041744735.1). Lineage (GTDB taxonomy): Bacteria > Planctomycetota > Planctomycetia > Pirellulales > Pirellulaceae > JBGTKH01. The sequence goes on from JBGTKH010000014.1 coordinate 4,287, forward strand.
TACGATGCTAGAAAGTTGGAATTCCGCGGGGTTGACTGACGTTTGTGGCGGCTGCGAGATGCTGCTCGGTGCGCCCATGGGCCTAACGTACTTCAAACGATTTCGGATGGAGTTCGACCTGACCGGGCCGCTGCTCTCGCTCCCCGATCTGCCGCCGGACTATCAGTTCGTGCCCTGGACCAATTCGCTCTTAGACGCTCACGCCGAGACAAAATATCGCAGTTTCTGTTGCGAGCTGGACGCGAATGTGTTTCCGTGCCTGGGCGAATTTGAAGGCTGTCGGCGGCTGATGGGCGAGATTTCGGAGCGCAACGGATTCGTGAAAGAGGCCACGTGGCTGCTTGAATATCGCCCGGCCGACAGGTCGAAGACCGAATTCTGCGGCACAATTCAGGGCATCCGCGACCGCAACTTCGGAGCCGTGCAAAACGTCGGCGTCACTCCCGAACACCGCGGCCGCGGACTTGGCACGTGCCTGCTATTCCGGGCACTGGCCGGCTTCCGTCAAACCGGCCTGATGCGAGCCTATCTGGAAGTAACCGCTCAAAACCTCGGCGCCGTCCGCCTCTATCAGCGACTTGGTTTCCGCACAACGAAGACCGTCTACAAGGCGGTCGACGTGGTTTACGCGTGACGGGTCGAGGGCTGAGGGTCGAGCGTCCAGGGCCAGAAGCTTGAGAGCCGAGTGTGCAAGCATGCCGGTGATCCAGGCTTTCAATGTTGAGCAACCGTTGCGTGTACTTGCTGGAGACTGTACGTTTGCAGAGCGACGTTAAACATCGGCTCGTAAGTTCTCAACCTTCTGGCCCTCAACCCTCGACCCTCCCGTGACGCACCCGATTCTCACTCACCAATTCGACAACGGTTTAGCACTGGTGGCCGAGCCAATGGCTTGGCTTGAATCTGTGGCTTTCATGATTCTGGTGCCGGCCGGGTGTGCACGCGAACCCGCGG
>JBGTKH010000015.1:0-13376 GCA_041744735.1 Pirellulaceae bacterium
GGTCGGGCCGAGCACTTTCGTGCCGCCCAGAAGGTCGGCAATATCCAAGTTAGCGGCGTTGGTGCTGGTTGCCATAGGACTTCTATGTTACTGCCGCTGGGCTAGAAAGCAAGGGCCGGCGCTGGAGGGTTGGGTGGCACTTTGGTGCTGCCATCGAGAACGCCGAAATGAACCTCGTCGGCCGTGATGGAAAGTTATGACTGCGATCCCACGACCGGAGCCTACGTCGAAACCGTGGCGGTTGGCCACGCCCTGCCAGACATGCCCATGTTCCTCGAGCCCAACGGCTGCGTCATGGTGCCCCTGGAAGCCACGTACGAAACAGCGTTTGCCGTCATGCCCAGAAGATGGCGAACCGTGCTCGCGCCTTCAATGTCAAACTGAGTCCCATCGAATGGTACAATTGGCGCATGGCCCGGTTTCACCCCAACAAAGAAATCAACGAAGTTATCGAGTACGCCGTGTCGTTGGGATGGAGGTACACATTGGCCCGACGACCAGCACCAACCGCTCGCGCGCGGCGACCGCGTCCTGAATTCCCTGGTGAAACGTCAGCCCGCGCGACGGCATCGCCATAAGGTCAAACCAAGAAGGAAAAGAGGGCAGTTCCCAATAAGGGAACATTGTTCTTGACCGCAGCGCGGGAGCATGGTAGAAGGGGAAAATGCGGGTCATCTCGAAGAGAACGCTCAAAGACTACTGGCAGCAAGAGCCGGCCACGAAAGCGACTTTGGAGGCCTGGTACGCGGAAGCCAGGAACGCCGAGTGGTCTTCGCCTGCAGAGGTCAAGGCGAGCTACGGTACGGCCAGCATCTTGAAGAATGGCCGCGTCGTGTTCAATATCTGCGGAAACAAATACCGGTTGGTAGTGTGGATCAACTATGACTTCCACACCATCTACATCCGGTTTGTGGGAACTCACAAGGAGTATGATGAAATCGATGCCCAAACGATCTGACCGAAGGCGCAAAGCCTTGAAACCAAGAGTCATCAAGACACCATCGCAGTACGACGCGACGCTGGCCCGCATCGAGGAGATTTTCGACGCCAAGCCAGGCACCGCCAAGGGCGAGGAGTTGGAGCTTCTACTGTTGCTGGTGGAAACTTACGAGGATGCCGCGTACCCAATCGACTTGCCCGACCCGATTGCGGCGTTGCGGTTCCGCATGGAGCAAGAGGGCCTCAGGCCCAAAGACCTGATCCCGTACATCGGCAGCAAAAGTAAGGTGTCAGAAGTCCTCAACGGGCAACGCCCCTTGAGCCTGACCATGATCCGCAAACTCGTCATGGGATTGCGTCTCCCGGCCGAAGTGGCGCTCCAGGCGACGGGTGACTCGCCGGCGCGCCGCACCATCCCAGACGCGCGCGACCGACGCGTGCAAGCCGGTCGCCGGACGAGGTCTTCCAGATAAAACGCAAGCTGCGCCCCGGAAATCCTCGCAGTGGATCACCTTCAGCTCATCGGGAACGAGGGGCTAATCGCCTTGCCGCAGGATCGTCGTGACCGCCTTGTCGGCCTGGAGTGCGAACTGCGACTGCTGCCGAACGTAATCCGGCAGAGCGGCTCTTGGCTTGGCCATTGCCCACTTCGCAACGGAATGCCGCCGACGCCAGTCGGTGGTGGCTTACACATTTGGTTACAAAAACCACGACATCCCGATCTGTGGATGCCACCGACGCCAGTCGGTTGGAGGTTTCACTTAGTGGTTGAGCGAGGCACCGGCCGACTGACGACGCCAGCTTCAGTCCGTTGTCGTTTGCTTTGTTAGCCAATTGCATCACCGACTACCGACTTGCGTCGGTAGTTTGCCAACGAGTTGTGGGTAATGGTCAGGGCTTTTGGCCCGACGACCAGCACCAACCGCTCGCGCGCGGCGACCGCGTCCTGAATTTCCTGGTAAAACGTCAGCCCGCGCGACGGCATCGCAATGCGGTCAAACCAAACCTCGAATCCGCGGCCCGTGAGATCCCGGTGCAGCCGGACAACGAAGGTGGTGGCCGGGTCGAACGGATCGGCGTCATCACCGCGCGCGTAGGAGAGCAAGATGCTGGGCATGGTCCGATGTCTCGTTTTCTGCTGCTACTCACTCTTCCTTTCGCACGAACAGCATGCGCCACCCTTCCGCACGAAGTGCCAGCCAAGGGCCACCAACAGATTTCTCGCCTGGCTCGTAACGGCCTTGCGGCTGTAAGCCCGGTAAACCAACACCCCACTTATAGCCAAAATTCTGAAGCGTGAGCAGCGGAGCAAATGGGGAAACTGATGGTTCGAAACCTGGCAGCAACCGGCTTCCGTCAGCGTGAAATCGGCAGAAGCCACCACTGAGAGGTTCCTTCGTTGAAGTTAGTCCGTGCTTTCGCGCCGTAGCGCCTTGCTGGTCCGCCAGGTCACGCAAAGCGTCATCAATTTCCAATTCCAACTCCTTGCTGGCAATGATGCCTGCTTCATTCGGAGCCAGTTCACGCGTGCGCCTAATCAGGAGGCGACGCAGCTTTCGGAGGTCGCTTTGCTGTGTTTGAACGATGTCTGCGAGCAATTCAAAAGGCGCATCGGGCGAATAGGGCATCATGCCGATTGGAACCTCATTCGACTTCTGGGATCCGCGCAAGCCAGGGATCGCTTTAGCTGATTCTGTGAGCAGTTGTTCAAGTGGGCCGTGACCCGGATGCACACAACCGACACCTGTGGCTGGCACCACTACTAAACGACCGGCTGCCAATAATGGGCGAGCATCGGTCATTAGAAAAGCGATCACCTCAGTTGGTAAAAGCGAAGCTTGAGTCATACACCACAACAAATGCTTCCCGCTGTCATCTTTCCCTGCGTTAGACAGAATATAGCCCGCCCCTCCCGGTACCTCGCAGATTGCGGCAGGGAGCACGTCCAAGCGTTTGCCGTCTTGCGTCGGCCCTTTCCAGATTAGTAACAGCATATCGGCATATAAAGACCAGAGACGGATCGCTTGTTTCAAGCCGTCCAGCGTGCGAACCTCAAGGGTGACGTTGAACGCACTCGCGATTGTTTGGGCGTTCCGCAGTATCTTTGCAAAATTTCCCCGGCCCCAGAAATCATACGCAACGGCCGCGGAATCGTAGGAATCCGGAATTTCCTCCCACAAGCAAAGAAGAGGCTTCACGACCTTTGCATTGGCTTCTTCAAGCGGTACCGATTGTGGTTTCTGAATGGCAGGCTCTTCCCAATCACCTCTTGCGATCTCAATTATCCGCTCGCGCCATATCTTGTTCATTTTCGCGAGCTTCGGAGCCCGTTCCTGGATCTCCCCAATTTCCTGGCCGGGCCCCTCCAAAAGAGAAACAGTGAGGAGAGCCTCGGATACCTCTGTCAACCTTCCCAACGCCGAAGAATAGCTGACAATCTGCAACAGCACGTCTGCCAAAGGGAGTGCAGGCACTCCGGCAGCCTTCATTAGTTCGTAAGCCTCTTTGGCGTGAGCGAGCGCCTGTTCGGTTTGGCCATTGTCGCTGAGAGCACGAGCAACGGCCTGTTTCGAAAATGCCACGTCCTCCGGATGCCCGGAAGCAGACGCCAATGCGTCGGAGGCAAAAGCAACCGCTGTCTCCGAATCTCCCGCACCGCGAACGATCTCCGCGATCATCTGGTTTGCCGCCTGTTTGATGATGGCATCCTTCGGATCCTTGCACGCATCCAGCAAAGCTTCCGCTTTTCGCTTCGCGGTGGCGTGGTCGCCCGAATGAAAGGTCACGCAGGCAACCGTGTAGAGTGCTCCAAGAAGGAGGTGGTTCTCGGGATCTGATTTTTGCGCGAGGCGAACGCCACCTTCTGCCGCTTCAGTGGCTGCTCGGTGAAAGCCCATGCGCGAGGAACTGTTGGCCATGTTCGCCAATTGGCCGCCGACTCGTCCCGCTTGATGTGCTGTCTTTACCGAGGCCTCAAGTTCTTGGATTCGGCTGACGGCGTCTTCCTCGTTGTTTGACTTCAAGGCCCAGAGAATCCCCGCACTCATCGCCGCCTGCATGAGTTCGCCATCTTCGTCGTTGGGATGAGCCCGTGCGTGGGCATCGCAGGCAGTGACCAAGTCGGCGGCTTCGGTGTGTCGATCCTGTTCGCAGAGGAGGATGATCAATTCAGACCGCACGACACATGCCTGCGTATTGAGGATCTCCTCCTTGTCGTCCTTTGCATTTTCACAACATTGGAGCGCGGTTCGAAGAGCTGCTTCTTCTCCATGGCGGTTTCGTTCATCGTGGCACGCGGCAGCTTCTGCCCGGAAATAAAGAACCCGAACGGAGGCGTCTTTGATTTCCCCAATTTTCTTCTCCGCTTGATCCAAGTAACCTCTGCGATTGCCAATCCCGCGCCGGGACGATGAAAGAAGTCCGAGCGCCAGCAGAACCTCGACTTCTTCCTCTGCGAACTTTGCGGCTTGGGCGAGGGCAAGACCTTCCTCTAATTCCCGTATGGCTTCGGATCGCCTTTCTTGCCGGGCTAGAGTCTGTGCCAAGTTGAGTTTGGCACGAACCTCTTTCTTCTGACTTGCGTCGACCTTTTCTCCCACCTCATGCACGGCCTTGTTGGTGTCGAGAATCTGACGCTCCAATTTCTTGAGGTGTTCTTGGAGCTGCGATACCCGTGCCTTCAGCTCGCTGGGATTGGACACCTTTTCCCATATCTCCAACCGCCCGAGACAAGCTTGTCGGTGCGCCTGTTGAAGCGCAGCGATGTCAGCCGGCTCAGGGGAATGCTCGTCGTAGGGATAGTCCTCCGCGCAGACGAACACGTACAAAGGCCGATTCAACTCCTGAGCGATGTCATACTCCATTTGGGTGTAACTGCGGCGAGTCTTGTCGGCGGGCTTGTCTCGCGGCTCTGAGCCGTAGCAAATTCCTGCGATGTGAATAACGACGTCGCAGTTCTCAATAAGACTGCGCAGCATTTTATCCACTTCGCGGTAATCGGGCGGGAACACCTCCTGATAGACACCGTGACAGCCAATGGTGTCCACTGCTTGCTTCACGAGCGCACGAGTGCTTTTCAAATCAGCGCTGGCCGCAGAGATGAAGACTTCTGTGCGTCGGGTCCGTGTTGGTTGCATGCTTTCCATATCCGGTTGCCCTTTGCGTTGCTTTGCCATCGTTTAGTAAAGCCACATGACGTGCGTAAAGCGGTCACGTCCCAACGGGCCGGGTAGCCGTCCAGCAGCGGGAAGTCGCTTCGGCGAATCTGCTCCTTGAGGTCGTGCAGTTTGGCGATCAGCTCCGGCTCCGTCTCGCAGTACACGGTGCTGCGGATGGCTTCCGGCACCGCGAGCAGGTCGTCGGGGTCGCGGAAGTAGAAGAACGCGTGACGGCGCATCTGCGGGTTCTGTAAGACACCGTAGACGATCTCCAGCTCGGTGATGCTCTTGCCCTCGCTGTGGGATCGGCTTCCAGCCATTTCCTTCGGCGACATTGGCAGGCTGGAAGCCTACCCCACGGCTGGCGACGCGCTCCGGCAGCTTGGTCGAGACCCAGCCGTACCGCTCGCCCAGAATGCCGATGAAGAACGGCCGGCAGGAGTCGATTTGGTCCAGGCACACATCGAGGGCCTCATCGTTGTCCGCCTGCTCCTTGGTCACGCCCCAGCGCAGGTCGATGTCGAAGAGGTGGACGCGATACTTCTCCAGCCGCTCGCGCATGACAGGAAAGACAACCTTCACGAGTTGGTCTCTTTCCGCGTGCATGTCGCGGAAAGTTGAGGAGATGAAGACACGGATGGTTTGCCAGGAAGTAGGCACTGCTCGATCTCCGATTGGTCAAGGGCGGGTGGCTGTGGTAGAGTCTTTGTGCCTCCAGCCAAGTCATGCCATGTCAGTCAACCTGCTCGCTCGAAGACTCCCTTCGTCCTACTCGTCTTTCACGGTCCCATCGGCACCGCTTGCGTCAGATGATTGCCCTCCGGTCCGTCGCCTTGGGAGTTGTGGCCGACGAGCCAGAATTCGTAGGCGACGCCGGGAGTCACGAGGCTGGCGGCGACGACGGAGACGTCACCCGGCCGAGGCTATTCGATTTCACTGACGATGTATTTTGGATCGCGGGGCGTGACCTTTTGCGCGATGCAATCCACCACGTAGTCCAAGGTTTCCAGTACGATCGCTCCAACCAGTGCGGTATCTCGTTTCGGCTCGACCAGGGCGTCGAAGACGCCGTCGCGGTTGAGCATCTTCAGCCACACGTTCGAGACTTTGTGCCGCAAGCCGGTCCGCTTGCCAGCGTACAAGACTTTCACTTTTTCACCGAGTGGCAGCCCGAGTTGCTCGACGACCTGCTTGGGCAGTACGAGGCGTGTCGCACCGAAATCGACGACACCCGGCAGTTTCACGCGGCGGACTTGTTCCGGTTTGATCCGCCCGGCCCGCGCCAACACAACGTCCTCGTTGTTGGCCAGTTCGATCTCGACCGAGAATCGTCCCCTGTCCGTCCTTTCTTTTGGCCTTCGTTCGCTGAGCGTCTGCATCAGAGTCCTCCACAGTCTTGAGCACGTCGCACTCAACGCATTCTACCAAGCTCAAGGCTCCACAGTCAGCGCGAAAAAAGTCGGCCGTGCTGGATTATCCAGGCACGGCCGACTTGCGTTTTGAGAGACGGCTTGTGAGGCGGTGGGCCGCGAAGACTTGGCCCACCTTACGTCTGCGTTGTTAGGTCAGCTTGCTGGAGATGTTCACGTAGGTGTGGACGTGGGGCAGGATGCGGTAGTTCCAGACGAAGCCGGGGCCTTCCAGGCGCCAGAAGTGCCAGCGCTCGTTGTCGTTCATGCCTTTGTCCTGATAGAACGCCAGGTGCAGCTTCTCCAGGCCGCCGTTGGTTTTCACGATCTGCATCACTTCGTCGGCGTCTTCGGTGCGATAGGGCGAGAGGACGTCGCGCATCACTTTCTCGACCAACGCGCGCTGGTCCGCGGTCAGTTCACCGTAGCCGATGCCCGGTTTGGCTTGCTCGGCGGGGCGGAAGCGGATCGAGGCTTCGTGTTCGCCCGGCGTGCCCGCAGCGATGGCGCGTTGGCGTTGCTCTTCGTTGAGTGAATCGAAGACGCTCAACACGCCCTGCGTCTGATAGTGGAAGACGTTGTTGGGGCTGTAGCCCGCAGCGCTATGGCCATAGTACATCGGGCCGCCGAACGCCGCGCCTGCTTCCGAGTTGCCGTCGCAACGCACCGTCAAGTGATGGCCGGCGAAAACCCAGGCAAATTTCTTGTCGTCCGACGGTTCGCCGAAGATCAGGGCACCGCAGCCATTCAAACTGCCGCTGCCGTCGAACTTGCCGTTGCGGCTGATGCGGCTATAGCCTTCCTCGTCCGAGCAAATCGCCCGCAGGATGCGCTCGTTCAATTCCTGCTGCGGCTGGGTGTAGGATTCGCCGATAACCTTGCCGTTGATTGGGCGATTGTACATTCTCATGCGCGTGGGGATTCCCGCGCCGTTTTCCGCGCCGTGATTCCAAGGCAGCACGAGTTGCGTTTTTTGCTCGGGGGTCAGCGACGTGTACAGCTCGCGGATCAGTGCTTCCGCGGGTTTCGCGGTGCGAGCCGCCTCGGGATTCGCGCGGCACACGCCCGCGGACAGGACGCTCTGCGAGGCGGCGATTGCGGCCACGCCGCCGCCGACCATACGGATAAACTGGCGCCGGTCGAGGCCGGCCGGCTGAGTCGACGATGTTTCACATTCGGGGCAATAAACGGGCGAGGGACGGACCATGCGACGGCTCCTTCTATTCGGGTCGATTCTTCGACATATCAACGTATTTTGATCTTAGCGATTGGCCAGAGCGGCTGCAACAAGATTTGCCAAATTCTTGTCGTCGTTTAACCGCAGGCCCAACGGGCCGCGCGACTGTAGCTTGGCTCTCCGAGCCGAGCGCGTTAAACCCGCACGATGCTCGGCTCAGAGAGCCAAGCTACAGACATGCGGCCCACGATCGGTCTTGATGCTCGCGCGGCACGCTGGGCCTGCGGTTAAACGAAGAGATTTACGACGCTAAGAGCCGGTTGGCTAATTGTGTCGTGTCCTCGTCGTCGTTGTCCCAAAGGTCTCTCAGGTTGCGGCGCATGCGGCGCTGGGCGGTCTTTAGGTAGTAGCGGCCAGTTTCCAGCGACAGACGCCGCTCGGCTTCTGGGATGCGGTGGGCGCGCAGAATATGATCGAGCCGGTTGAGCACGCACGCGCTCACGTACAACTCGGTTGCCGTGTCGGCGACGCGGGCCAGTTGATATTGGCGGTCGACGATCTCGCGCTGATACGTGCGCAGCAGCCGTTCGACATTTGTACCAAGAGCATTCACTGCACGGCCGAGTCGCGTCGCATCGTCGTCCAGTTCCGTGTTCCTTACGACAACCGGCGGCGCGACCAGCAGGGAACCGATCTTTCGCCCGGCGAAGCGGCCGATGGTGGTGAGATTCCCCAGCGGGCTCTTGATCGCGTTCAGTACACTTTCCAGTTCCAACCCTACGTCGCGCATACCCACCAGCGCGGTAAACGCGCGCAGCACGTCGTTGGCTCCTTCGCCGATCATATTGATCCGCGCGTCGCGCAGCATGCGTTCGTACGGCTCGTCGGTAAAGTACGCCTTGCCGCCGAAGATCTGAAACGTATCGTTGATGATCCGCCACAGCACTTCGGTCGAGAAGACTTTTAGCATCGCCGTTTCCAACATGAAGTCGCCTTCACCCGAATCGATCAACGACGCGGTCTGATACGTGCAAGCCTCCATCGCAAACGCGCCGGCCTGCATGAACGCCAGCTTTTCTTTGACCAACTCGAACGCGCCGAGAGTCTGTTTGAATTGCACGCGCGTGTTGGCGTGTTGCTTGGCCCGCTCGATACAGAACTTCGCCGCGCCGGTGCAACTTGCTCCGAACGTCGTGCGGCCGAAGTCCAGCACGGTCAGTGCGACGCGCAGCCCTTTGCCCAGCGCGCCCAGAATGTTTTCCTTGGGCACGAACATGTCGCGGAAGGCCAGGCGGCTGGTGGCCGTGCCGCGAACGCCGCACTTTTCCATGCGTTTTTCGACCACTTCGAATCCCGGCATGTCGGGCGTGACCAGAAACGCGGTGATTTTCGTTTGCTTGCTGCCGGACACTGGCGTGCGAGCCATCACGGTCAGCACATCGGCGATGCCGCCGTTGGTGATCCAGCGTTTCTCGCCATTGATTGTGTAGCCCGATCCGTCCCCAGTCGGCGTGGCGGTGGATTGCACATTGGCCGCATCGCTGCCGGCTTCGGGTTCCGTTAAAGCGAACGCGCTGATCCACTCGCCCGTGGCCAGCTTCGGCAGCCATTTGCTTTTTTGTTCGGGCGTGCCGAACAACACTAGTGCACGCGGGCCGATCGAATGATGCGCGTTCACAAACAAGGCCGTGCTGCCGCAATGTCCGCCGAGCAACTCCAGCAGCCGGCAGTACGATGTCTGACTCAACTCCAATCCACCGCACGACGCCGGCAGACAGGCACCCAAGATGCCAAGCTGTCCCAGCCCTGTGATGATCTCCGTCGGTATTTCGGCACCACGGTCGATGGCCACGGGATCGACGTGCTCGTCGAGATACTGTTTCAGCTTGCTCGCCAGCTCGCTAGCTCGCTCGTCGGCCGCAATGTCTGGGTACGGCAAAAGTCGGTCGTGCAAATACTGTCCGAAAAAAAGTCCTTTGGCAAAGCCGATTCTCTCCAACCGCTCGCCCAGGATTTCCTCGGCCTCGGCGATTTGTTGCTGGCGGTCGTTGGTGCTCATGGCGCGGCGCTCCTCACGTGGCAACGAATGTCCCTTCAACATCATACGCAGCACGGCGGCCTGCGCCGAATACCATTATCGAGATCGGCTTGCTATAATCTCTTTCCAGCATAGAAGCATCGCCGTAGACATGGCGAACGTGGGGCGTTAGCTCCACGGTAACGGTGACCAGCCGGCTCACGCCCGCCGTTCGCCAAAACTGAGTATCGGCATTTTTCAAACTGACTATCCGCAACAGATGGCCAAGCGGCAACATATCGACGACATTCTTCGTGACTGGCAGTACGAGCCTCAATCGGTCAGCGTCCGCATGAAAAAAGGTGGCGACGGCCGCGAGGTGATTCAATTGCGGATCGACATGGGGCTGCTGCAATTGGAAACCACCGGCCGGCCCGATGGTGTACGGCCCGGCGGCATGGAAACGTATTACGATTTGCTGCTTAGCCGACAGTTGCACGAAGGTGACGAATTCGAGTTGACCGAGGAACAGTGCGCAGAGGCGGATCGGGAATTCGTGCAGTTCTATCACCGCCGGATTTGCTGGCTGGCGCTGCGAAAGTATCGCCGGGCCGTGGGCGACGCCGATCACACGCTGGCCCTGATGGACATGTGTCGCGACCACTCGCCGGATGAGCAATGGACGATGTCGCACGAGCAGTACCGGCCGTTCGTGCTGTTCCACCGCACACAGGCCGCCGCGCTGGCGGAATTGGCGGAGAGCGAGGAAAATGGCTCGCCCGAACGGGCCATTCAGGAGATCAACCGCGGGCTGGACAAGCTGCATGAAGTGTTCGTGCAATACGACGCCGAGGAACACTATGAAGACGACGACTTAGTGAAGCGGCTGGAGCGACTGCGCGAGGAGCTGCGCCGCGAATACAAGGTCGGCCGCACGCTGCAAGAGCAACTGGCCGACGCCGTGGCCGCTGAAGAGTACGAATTGGCCGCGAAGATCCGCGACGAATTGAGCCGCAAGGATTCCGGCCGGCGTTAGTCCTTTGTCAAGTCTTTGTTTTCCGATGTAGCCGAAGTCGCCAGACTTTGGCCGGGCTCGGCAATCGCCAAACTCTGGTGAGTTCGGCTACGTCATCGCGCCTGCGAAAGGGACACCACCGCATGACCGCAGAACGCATCGCAACTGTCCCACCGGTTTCGGAAGCCGAAGCGACCGGCAAAGTCGCGGAAATCTTTGCCGACATCAAGCGCACCAAGAACATCGACTTTGTGCCGAACTTCTGGCGCACGCTGGCCACGAATCCGGATCATCTGGAGTTGGTGTGGACGAAGCTGAAGACGCTGATGCACCCCGAAGGGATCGGCCGCCCATCGAAGCTGGACCCGCTCACTCGCGAGATCATCGCGTTGGCGGTGTCGGCCACCAACGGCTGTGCCTACTGCATCAACTCGCACACCACCGCCGTCCTGAAACTCGGCCTCGACCGCGAAGCCCTTGGCGAAGTGTTGGCCATCGTCGGCCTATTCAACACCACCAACGCCCTGGCCGACGGCTATCAAGTCCAACCCGACGTGCTGCCGCCGTTGGAATAGAGAGTGGCAGAAAGATTTGGGCAGAATGATTGTTTAACGGCAAGCCGCAGCGGCTTGCCGTTAAACGAGCGAATCTGATTTTTCGACCCCCATCATTCCGTCAATTCCCCAAAACACCAACCGAGACGTTTGACGGCTTTCCCTTCGACCGAAAAACCCGCTGCGTCGCCGCTTGGAAATCCGCTTCCTTCGCCTTGTAAATGTCGACGAACTTCTGAGGGTTGCGGTCGATCAGCGGGAACCACGTGCTTTGGATTTGGATCATGATCCGGTGGCCGGGGCGGAAGGTGTGATAGACGTCGGGAATGGCGAAGTTCACCGCCGCGGGCTCGCCGGGGGTAAAGGGTTCGGGCATTTCAAAACTGTTACGAAACTTGCCGCGCATCACTTCGCCGCGGACGAGCTGTTGAAAGCCGCCCATGCGCACGCCGGTCGGGTTCGGATCGGGGTCGGGATAGTCGTTGGGGTAGACGTCGATCAGCTTCACGATCCAATCGCTATCAGTGCCGGTGGTCGAAACGTGCAACGCCGCCTGAATTGGGCCGGCCAGCGTGATGTCCTCTTCCAGCACGTCGCTTTGGTAGACCAGCACATCGGGCCGGCGCGCGGCGTGGCGTTGGTCGTCAACCATGTATTCAGGCGACATACCGATCGCGATTTCACTGAGGAACGGCACCGGTTTGGCCGGGTCGCTCACGTACTCGTCGAACTCACCCTCGTCGTCGTCATCACCGGGCGGATCGAACGACAAACGGCCGCCCGCGTGGAAGTACAACGACTTCGCCCGCGCGTTTTTCGGCGGCCACGTTTCGTATTGTCGCCAGTCGTTCGTGCCGGTCTCGAAAACCCACGCTTCCGGCTGCTGCCAGGGGCCGATGCCCTTCAGATGAAACTCGAAGAACGGCAGCTCGATTTTCTCGCGGTAGAACTCGGACGTCTTGGCGTTGAATGGCACGTGACCCAGCGACTGCCCCTCGCCCCGATTCCAGCCGCCGTGCAGCCACGGGCCCATGACCAGCGAATTCGACACGCCAGGGCTGGTCGCCTCGAAACCTTTGTACGTCTCCAGGGCGCCGAACAGATTCTCGGCATCGAACCAGCCGCCCACCACCATCACGGCCGGGCAGTTCGTTTTCAAATGCGGCCGCAGATTGCGCGCCTGCCAGAACGTGTCGTACACTCCGTGGCTCATCGCCTCGTTCCAAAACGCAACCTCGTCCTTAAAGTGTTTTTCGTTGGCGTTAGGCAGCGGCCCCATGCGCAGGAAAAAGTCGTAACCGTCCGGCGTCTCGTGATCGAACGTGTTGTCGAACTTTTTAGTCGGCTCGGGGCGCGGGCGGCCAAACGTGGCCATGAAGTTGAAAATGTGCGGCAGAAAAAACGCCCCGTTGTGATGCCAGTCGTCACCCATGAACCAATCGCTAATCGGCGCCTGGGGCGTGGCCGCACGCAACGCTGGATGAGCGTCGATCAACCCGCACGACGTGTAGAACCCCGGATACGACGTGCCCCACATGCCGACGTTGCCGTTGTTGCCCGCCACGTTTTTCACCAGCCAATCGATCGTGTCCCAAGCGTCACTGCTCTCGTCAACATCCTGCGCCCCGCGCTTGTCCGCGATATGCGGCCGCACGTTCACATGCTCCCCCTCCGACATCCATCGTCCGCGCACGTCCTGATACGCGAAGATATATCCCGCCTTCCCCAACAGCGGCGAAGGCCCCAAATCGTTCTTATACTGATCGACCCCATACGGCCGCACGCTATAAGGCGTGCGCGTGAGCAAGATCGGCCAACGCTGCGATTGGTCCTTCGGCACATACACCGCCGTAAACAACCGCGTCCCATCGCGCAACGGGATGCGATACTCATACTTCGTGTAGTTCGCCTTCACATACTTCAAGCCCTGCCCCGCCGCAGGCTCAGCAGCAACGACGGCGACTAGCAGAACAAACAGACTTGTCGGTACAGCAGTTTTCAAAAGCAGCCGCATGCGTCCAGTCTCCTCAATGAAGCGTCTCTAAATAGCGTTGCGTGAATCTGGGAATCTCGCGAGCCACTGGGGTCAGTCGTTGAAAAAAATAAAT
>JBGTKH010000016.1:0-11375 GCA_041744735.1 Pirellulaceae bacterium
TTCTCCGGCTTGTCGACTTCAAGTCTTGATTGCCCGCACGCGGCGTGAGGGTTACAATCGCCGAGACAACATTCGCTTTTAGGAATTGGCCGGTGCTCAAGCGCGATAGTGGACTCAACCGGGTGACGCAGTGGCTGGCCGAGTTTTTCGGCGAGCCGTTGGAGCGCGTCGCGGACGAGCAGCGAGCGTTTCTCGGGTCCGATGAAGGGCGGCGGGCCGATCGCGAAGTGATGGTGGTGCTGGTTGCGGCGGCGGTCGTACTGACGCTTCAGTATTATTGGTTCGTCAGCGGGCAGTCGCATCGGGTGATTAGCGGGATCGCACGGCTGTTGCCGGCCTCCCTCGGCGAGTCGTTGACTTCGGCCAGTCAGTCGCCGGAAAATGCTCAGCTCGTCGCGCATGCGTATTGGGCGCTGGGGATGATCGGCGGCTATGTGTTGATCCCGGCGCTGCTGATCAAAGTGGTCTTTCGCCGCAAGCTGTCGGATTACGGTGCGAAACTAAGCGGCGCCACGTCGTGCTGGTGGGCGTACGTGCTGATGTATCTGGGCATCCTGCCGTTCGTGATCTTGGCATCATACCGGGAGTCGTTTCTGCACACGTATCCGTTCTATCGGCTCGCGGCCAACGAGCCGCTGTGGCCGCGGTTTTTGATTTGGGAGTTGTTGTACGCGCTGCAATTCGTGTCGCTGGAGTTTTTCTTCCGTGGCTTTTTGTTACACGGCACGCGGCGGCGGTTCGGCGTGTACGCGATCTTCGTGATGATGGTCCCCTACTGCATGATCCACTTCGGCAAGCCGATGCCCGAGACATTCGGTGCGATCGGCGCCGGCGTGATCCTGGGCTTCATGAGCCTGAAGACCCGCTCGATCTGGATGGGGGCCACGCTGCACATCGCCGTCGCGTGGACCATGGACGCGGCGGCTCTCCTCCGTTGTCAAGGTGGTTAAACGGGCTGGATGTTACTTCACCGCGAGCGGAGCGGTGGCTGGCTTGGCGTGGCCGGCGCGGGCAATGCTTCGGCCGCGGGCGGTCGTGGCTGCGTGTCGGGCACGTCGCGCAGCAGAGCCACGTAGGCGGCCAAGTTCTCGTGCGTCGCCACGAAGCTCGACAGTTCCGCGATCACGCGGTACTCGGGGTTGTCACGAACCGAATCGAATCGGCCTAGAGTTTTCTGTAACTGCTCCATGTCCGGCTGATACTCGTGTCGCGGCGGCAAACCGGGCGAGGCGGACTGGATGCCGAGCACTTCAGCGGGCAGCGCCAGATACTTCTGCCAGCCCGCGCCGTTGTTCATACCGGCCAGCGTGTTCTGCAAGTCGATCGCGCTCGCCGTCAACTGCCGGCGCTGTCGCTCCCACGGCGGCGACAAGAATTCGCCCAACGCCCCATGGACGGCCCGAAATCCCCACAGCTCGGCGATCGTACGGTACTGCGAGTTCGCGGCCGTAGCATCGTACGCTTGATAAATCTCAACCAGCCTCGCGGACGTGTCGGGATCGAGCGGCGCGTTCTCGTCGTCGGCCACCAGATCACGCAGCGTGCCCACTTGCAGATACCGCTTCCAACCGCTGCCGCCGTCCATGCGGTCCAAAGACTGTTCCAGTTCCAACGCTCCGAACCGGATCACGCGCCGCAGCTCTTGCCAATTCATCGCCGCCAATTCAGCGTCGGACGGCAGCGTGGGCGTTTGTTGCGAGGAACGCCCCGCGGTTCGTGGCGACTGGCGCAACTCGTACTCGGCTTGCCAGCGCGACCAACCATCGTCGGCGTACCAGCCGCGGTAGCCATACTGCGGCGCGTACGGATACGCATACCCCGGTGTATAAACGTTCGTGAACGGCGCCCGCACCGACGTGCCGCCGTACGGATCAACATACACGCCCACAAACGGCGCCCGCACTCGCACGCCGCCCGGCCCCACGCGCACGATCTGTCCCCAAGCCTCACCCGCCGTCGCCAAACAAATCGCCCCCACAGTGATAATCGCAAGCCGTTGCATGATCGGTCTCCCGTCGATAAAGTTTCGAGCCCTTCGCCAGCCGCCGCGTCTTTCATTATAGCTCAAGCCGGCCCTGGCCATCACCCCGTCCCAAGCGTCGGTAGTGTCCCAACATCGTGTTGCTAACGAAAATGAACGAGGGGTGGCTGGGGCTGAGTCCGCTAAGCCCCTGTGCGTCGCACGCTGGGGCTTCGCGGACTCAGCCCCAGGCACCCAAAACTTCTCAGCAACAATGTTGGGACACTACCCAAGCGTCAGTATCCCACATCCGTAGAGCAGTCGCTGCATACGCTACGACGCGGCTGTCTCCGCCATCGAACGCTAAGGCGTGATTTTCTCGTCGGATATACAGTACAGATGCCGCTGGCCGCGCAGGAACAACTCGCGGCCGACGATGGCGGCGGATGCACTGAAGCTGTCTTCGAGTTGATTGAAGGCCAAGACCCGCGGGACTTCGCCGTGCGCGAGCACCAAAGTTGCGCCATCGCGGTCGGTGATGTACACGCGGCCGGCGGCTGCGACGGGCGAGGCATACACGTCGCTGATGCCGTTCAGCCGGAACGGGCCCACCGGTTCCTCGCCAGTCTTGGCTCTCACGCGCGAGAGAATGCCTTGATAGTGGCCCAGAAAATACAGCCAGTCGTCATACAGCAGCGGCGACGGCACGTACGGTGTGGCCCGGCGGCGCGACCAGACGACGTGGTCGGTGCCGGTGATGTCGCCCTTCGCGCCTGCCAAACGAATGCCCAGCATGTTTCGCGTATCATAGCTGCTGCCGGCGTACAGCATGCCGTCGGCGGACACCGGCGTGGCGATTACGTTCGACGATAGCCCGGCACATTGCCAAATCACGTCGCCGGTGGCCAAGTCATAACTGCGCACGCTGTTGGTGCCGCTGATCACAACCTGCGGCCGGCCGGCATGTTCGACCACTAGCGGCGATCCCCACGACGTGTCCTGTTCGCGCATCAGCTTCCAACGCTGCTTGCCGGTCCGTTTGTCCAGCGCAATGACAAACGATTGGCCCTCGTGATCCCAATTCACGATCAGCGTGTCGCCGTACAGTGCCGGCGAACTCCCCTCGCCGTGAGCGTGTTTAGTTTGCATCTGGCCGAGGTTCGTCTGCCACTGCACTTTGCCTTCCAGGTCGAGACAATAGAGCCCGTGCGATCCGAAAAACGCGAAGACGTTCTCGCCATCGGTGATCGGCGACGCGGATGCCAGGCTGCCGGTGACATGACCGGCCTCGTGCGGCAACTCTTGATGCACGGCGCACTGCCACAGGATCTTGCCATCGCGGCGATCGACGGCCAGCACCACAAACTTGTGCTGATGTGTGACCGGCAGATTGTCGTGAGCGCCGGGCGCGTTGTTGTATCTGGGCTCCAGAGCTTCACCGTATGGAATCGCCGCGGTGACAAAGATGCGATCTCCCCAAACCACGGGCGTCGAATGCCCGTTGCCCGGCAGCGCGGTCTTCCAGCGGATGTTTTGAGTTTCGCTCCACTCCACAGGCGGATCGCCGTGCGGCGCGACGCCGGTGCTGAGCGGCCCGCGCCATTGAGCCCAATACCGGTTCGCATCGGCACTGTCGCCGGCATCTTCAGCAGCGGCCGGCAGCGCGATAACGACCGCGCTCATGGCCGCCAACCAGAACGAGTGTGTCATCAGCCGAGTCATGTCAGTTGCTCCCATCTTGTGTGAATTGTAATCCATTTACAAAGTCACTGACCAGTGAGTTGAGGGATCTTTGGCGCTTGACTTTCACCGCAACATCCCGTTATAGTGCTCCCTGGCGCGGTGCCTTTTGGCCCATTAGGTAGAGGACGATGTTGATTCACCGCCGATTCTCCTACTTGTTGTTGGCTTGTTCGGTAGTGCCGCTGTGTATTGGCACTACGCCGGTATCGGTGGTGGCGAAGTCGTTGTCGGCGGCTCGTTCGACTGAAGGCGAGTCGAAGCCCGCCGAAAAAAACGATCAAACCACCGAACAAGACAACGACGGGTGGCTCGTCCATCGTCGCATCCGCGTTTCGACTCGCAGTTTCCCGCAGCCGACGATTCTATTCACTCAGGGCGACGTTAATTCGACGTCTCGCGAGGCGGGATCTTTGCTCTCCAATGCCTCCGAGCATGCATGGCGTAATGGCCTTGGTGCTCCACTTCGCTGCTAGCCGTCTGCCAGAGATTGACTAGCGCCAAGCGGGCTCAGCCTGCGTCTACGGCGGCGCCGCGGTAAGTTGCAATCACCGAGTTGCTGAGAAGGGCAATTCGCCGATCCAGTGCTGGCCGCGATGTAATCGTACCAAACTCGGTCGTGCTCCTGCGCTGACCGAACTATCGACTCACCCGTTGCTCCTACCAATCTACTCATTCCGAAACTCCGCACTGTGCGGGAAGAGGCATTACGATGCAAAAACTTGTCGAAGGCATCCACCATTTTCAGAACAACATTTTCAGTGCCAAACAGCGGCTGTTCGAACGTTTGGCCAACGGCCAGCAGCCGTTAGCATTGTTTATTACGTGTTCCGATTCGCGCATCAATCCGAATCTGCTCACGCAGACCGATCCCGGTGAGTTGTTCATTCTGCGCAACGCCGGGAACATCGTGCCGCCTTACGGCGCGGTGCAAGGCGGCGAGGCGGGTACGATCGAATACGCCGTGTCGGTGCTGAAAGTGAAAGACATTATTGTCTGCGGTCATTCATTGTGCGGAGCGATGGCCGGGCTACTGGACCCCGATCAAATCAGTTCGCTGTCCGCCGTCCGTTCGTGGCTAACACACGCCGAAGCAACCAAACGCATCATCCATGAGAACTACAGCCACATCACGGATGAAAAGGCCCGTTTGACGGCCACCGTGGAAGAGAACGTGCTCGTGCAAGTGGAGAACCTCAGAACGCATCCCTCGGTTGCCGCCGCGCTGGCACGACAGCAACTGAACCTGCACGCCTGGGTTTACAAATTCGAGACGGGCCAAGTCTTTGCCTACGAACCGCAGCACGGCCAGTTCATTTCACTGGAAGAAGTCGGCAAGATCCGCAGCGAAGCCGAACGGGTTAAAGCCGCATTGCCGTCGATTTAGAAAGGCTGAGGAAACTCATGGCTGCAGACACGGATGCATCTCCGCGCGCCTCATCGAGTGGCCGCTCATTAGGTGGCAACGTCAAACAGGATCTGCTGGCATCGGTCGTGGTGTTTTTGGTCGCGCTTCCGCTGTGCATGGGCATTGCCATCGCGTCAGGCGTTCCGGTCGCGGCCGGATTGATCACCGGAATCGTGGGCGGATTAATCGTCGGCGTGCTGGCCGGTTCGCCGTTGCAAGTCAGCGGCCCGGCGGCCGGTTTGACGGTGATCGTGCTGGTCTTTGTGCAGGACTTCGGTCTGCCGCTGTTGGGAGCGGTGGTGCTGCTGGCCGGTTTTCTGCAATTGCTCGCGGGCGTGTTCCGGTTGGGACAATGGTTCCGCGCCGTCTCGCCGGCCGTCATCAAAGGCATGCTGGCTGGGATCGGCGTGTTGATTTTCGCCAGCCAATTCCACGTGATGGTGGACGACACCCCGAAAGGCAACGGGCTGGAGAATCTGCTTTCGATTCCCCATGCGATCGTCAAGGGCTTGCCGATGCCGGTGTTCGGTACGTTGGAGGAACGCCAGTTTCGCACGGCCAAGCTCAGAGAAGTCGGTGCTCTACATGAAGAGCAGCAAGAGGTACAAGAGTTGGTCGCCGAGCGCGTCTCGCGGAAAGCGACAGACGAAGAGTTTGAGCAGGAAGCGCTCCTGTTGCCACCGCTGGTCAATCGACAGGCCGAAATCTCGCAGTACCTGAAACGCGTTGTCGAAGAACTCGATCAGTTCCAAGTAACCACAGAGAAGAGCACGTTCGCGCAACGCTTGCACGAGGCTGCCACCGCCGCGTTGGCGCACAGTAACACGGCGCTCGACGATCTGGAGCAAGAACGAGTCCGCTCGGTGCTCAAGTCGCAGGCCGACGCGGACAAATCTCTGCAGATTCTGCTGAGCCAATTAAAAAGTCACGATTGGGCGGCGAAGATCGGCCTGGCCACCATTGCGATCATCGTGCTTTGGCAGGTATTCGTTCCCAAGAAGCTGAAAATGGTCCCCGGGGCATTAGTGGCCGTGGTCGCTGCCACGGCCGCGGCCTTTACGCTCAGTGCGCCGGTTCTGTACGTTGAAGTGCCGGACAATTTGTTGGAGGGCATTCACTTCCCGTCGATGACCGTGTTGGCCGAGGCGCCGCTGCTGGCGCTGCTGCAATCCGCGGTTGTGCTGGCCATAGTGGCGAGTGCGGAAACGCTGCTCTGCGCCACCGCTGTCGATCAAATGCACCAAGGTCCGCGCACCAATTACGATCGCGAACTGTGGGCTCAGGGTATCGGCAACATGATTTGCGGGTTGCTGGGCGCGCTGCCGATGACGGGTGTCATCGTGCGTAGTTCAGCCAACGTACAGGCCGGCGGCAAGACGCGGCTGTCGGCCATTCTGCACGGGGCGTGGTTGTTGATCTTCGTGGTCGGTCTGTCGTTCCTGTTGCGGATGATTCCCACCGCCAGCCTGGCTGCGATTCTGGTGTACACGGGTTACAAACTGGTCAACCCCAAGTCGATCAAAGAACTCTGGAAGTACGGCAAGAGCGAAGTAGCGATCTACGTGACGACGATTGTGGTGATCGTTGTTGAGGACTTGCTGACGGGTGTGTTGGTGGGCGTCGCACTTTCGGGCATGAAGCTGTTGTACGTTTTCTCTCACCTCGAAACATATCTCGACGTGGGACTTGAATCGGGCAAAGCAACACTCAGCCTGAAAGGCGCCGCGACCTTTGTCCGCTTGCCGGTTTTAGCCGCGGTGCTGGAGCGCGTGCCGCCCGGAGCGGAATTGCACGTCGACTTCCAGCACCTGGATTACGTCGACCACGCCTGCCTGGACCTGCTGATGAACTGGGCTAAGCAACACGAATCCAGCGGCGGCAAACTGGTCATTGACTGGGCATCACTGCACGCCCGATTCCGGCCGGAAACGAACCGCAAGAACGCGAACTCCGACGGCGTACCGAACGACGGTAAAGCGCCGCAGGCTGCGGCAAACGCCTCGGCGCCCAGGCCGCAAAAGTGAAGTCCTCTTCAACGTGTCAGATAATCGCTCATCGTCAACAGCACCATAATCATCAGCCAGCCGAAACCGGCGGCCGCGAATAACTGCACGAGCCGGCTGCTGTAGCGCACGTGCATGAAGAACAGCATGATCAGCACCGTCTTGGCCACCGAAATCACCATCGCCACAGTGAAATTTAGTGGACCCAAGTTAACTTCAGCGACGCCGACGGTCAGCACGAGCAACACCATCAGTATGGCGAATATAAAATAATATGTCTTCTGCGAAACTACGTGCGAACTCATGTTTGGACGTCAATCAAGTAGAGTAGCGGGAATAGAAATACCCAGACGATGTCGACGAAGTGCCAATATAAGCCAATCATTTCTATCGGTGTATGATATTGGGGCGAATATCGGCCCTGTGCGCTAAACACGGTCAAAATGCCTACGGCGACAACACCAATGACCATGTGCAGCGCATGTAAGCTCGTCATCACAAAGTAGAACAAGTAATACAACTCCACGTGCCGCGGATCGACGCCTTTCAATTCGGGGTGGTCCAACATGAAAGCGTGCCCGGGCACCAAGTGGTGTTCAAATTTGTCGTGGTACTCGAACAGCTTGATTGCCAGAAATACGCAACCCAGCAGTATGGTGGCCGTCAGCAGGCCGACCAATGCTCTGCGATGTCCCGTTTGAGCGCCGTGCACCGCTAGCGCCATCGTCAAACTGCTCAACAGCAACACGGTCGTGTTCACGGTGCCCAATGCGACGTCCAGATGCAGGCTCCCCTCGGCGAATCCCAGCGGATAGGCGAACCGGTAGACCGCGTAGCCGGTGAACAGGCCGCCAAAGAACAGCACTTCGGTCACCAGGAACGTCCACATTCCCAGCGATGCCGCGTCGTACTGCTGTTCGAGATCGTCAAAATGATGGGCTAATAGCGAGCTCATTGCGAAGCCTTCGGTAGGACGGACGCCCACGTCCGTCCATTCCATGAAGTTGTTCGGCGAACAGACGGACGTGGGCGTCCGTTTTACGAGAAGACTTAACCTGGGCTCGCCTCGGGGATCGAGTAATCGTAGGCCTCTTCCGTTACAACAGGTGTTTGCTCGAAATTATGTGTCGGCGGCGGCGAGGGCGTTTGCCATTCCAGTCCCTTGGCGCCCCAACAATTTGGACCGGCGACTTTGCCGTAACGCAGCGACCAGATCATATATCCCAGCGGAATCAAGTAGCCGACCCCCAAAATCGACGCGCCGGCCGAAGACATTACGTTTAGCACCTGGAACTCTTCTGGATAAACGTGATAGCGCCGCGGCATGCCGAGATACCCCAACACAAACTGGGGAAAGAACGTCAGATTGAAACCTACAAAAATGATGATCGCGGCGAAGCGGCCCCAGCCCTCAGGATACATGCGTCCGGTCATCTTCGGCCACCAAAAGTGAAGGCCGCCCATGTAACCCATCACCGCGCCGCCGACCATGATGTAATGAAAGTGAGCGACCACAAAATACGTGTCGTGAACATGCACGTCCACGGCCAGCGTCGCCAGAAACACGCCGGTCAATCCGCCCAGCGTAAACAGTCCAATGAAGCCCAGCGCGTACATCATGGGCGTGTCCCACGAGATCGACCCTTTGTACAGCGTCGCCGTCCAATTGAAAACTTTGATTGCCGAAGGAATTGCGACCAACATGCTCATGAACGAAAACACCATGCCGGCGTACATTGACTGGCCGCTCACGAACATGTGGTGCCCCCACACCAAGAACCCAAATATGGCAATAGCGACGCTGGAGAACGCAATAAACGAATAGCCGAAGATCCGCTTGCGCGAGAAGCTGGTAATCAACTCGCTGACCACACCCATCGCCGGCAACAGCATGATGTACACGGCCGGATGGGAATAGAACCAAAACAAGTGTTGGAACAACACCGGATCGCCTCCCAGCGCGGGGTCGAAGATGCCTACGCCCAGTCCGCGCTCAACGGCAATCAAGGCCAGCGTGATGGCCAGCACCGGCGTGGCCAATACCATCACCAGGCTGGTTGCGTACTGCGCCCACACGAACAACGGCAGGCGGAACCACGTCAAGCCCGGTGCCCGCATGGTGTGTGTCGTGACGATAAAGTTGATACCCGTCAGGATCGAAGAGAATCCGACGATGAAAATGCCCACCGCTGTCGTCATGACGTGCGTGTTGGCGTAGGTGCTGCTGTACGGCGTATAGAACGTCCACCCCGTGTCCACGCCGCCGGTCACCATCACCGTAATCGTGAAGACGCCGCCCACCATGAAAACGTACCAGCTGAGCAGATTCAGCCGCGGGAATGCCACGTCGCGGGCGCCAACCATCATTGGGAGCAGAAAGTTGCCCATCACGGCCGGGATCGATGGGATCAGAAAGAACCACACCATGATCACGCCGTGCATGGTGAATAGCTTGTTGTACGTTTCCGAGATCACTAAGTCACCCGGCGGCGTCATCAACTCCAAGCGGAACAGCACGGCCGCGGCGCCGCCGACAAAAAAGAAGAGCGTGATCGAGATCAAATACAGGATCGCAATCCGCTTGTGGTCCGTCGTGAAGAACCAGGACCAGACGCTAAAGTCGGCGTTCAAATAATGGCGGTCCGGGATGCGTGCTTCGTTCATGGTGTGACCTTTGCGACCGTCGTTAGTCGTTCGTCTCCGTAGGTGGCTGGCGATCTTCCGTTGCCGCGGGCGCGGGCGGCTCTTGCGTTTGTTCCAGCGACTGGATGTAGGCGATGATCTGCAGGATGCCTTGTTCGTTGAGTTGGCCTTGATAGGTCGGCATCAGCGGCTTGTAGCCCTGCACGATCTTGGAGTTCGGATTGACGATCGACTCGCGCAGATATTTTTCATCGGCGATTACGTTCGAGCCGTCGGCCAACGCCACTTGCCGGCCAAACAATCCGCGCAGCGACGGGCAACGGGCGTCAGGCGTGTCGCGATGACAGGTGTTGCAGCGAAATCGCTCGA
The DNA here is from genome assembly GCA_041744735.1 of Pirellulaceae bacterium. GTDB lineage: Bacteria > Planctomycetota > Planctomycetia > Pirellulales > Pirellulaceae > JBGTKH01. The sequence continues at coordinate 10,124 of JBGTKH010000016.1, forward strand.
ACAGCAGCTCGCCGGCGACATGCGGCGGCTGGTCGATGGTGCCGGCGAGCCACTTGGAATACTCGGCCGGTTCCATCACGTAGACATGCCCAATCATTTTCGAATGGTCGGTGCCACAGTATTCGGCACAAAAGAGATGGAACCGGCCGGTCTTCGTTGGATTCAGCCAGATGGTGGAATAGCGCCCCGGCAGCACGTCGGTCTTGACGCGGAATTCGGGCACGTAAAAGCTGTGAATGACGTCCTCCGAAATCAGCTTCAACTTAACCGGCCGGCCGACCGGGATGTGCAGTTCGTTGATCTCGCTCTTGCCTTCTGGGTGCTGGACTTTCCACATCCACTGCTTGCCGACGACGTAAATCTCATCGGCACCCAGCGGCGGGCGCTGGCTGTCGAAAAACAGCCGCGCGCCCCAGCCGAACATGACCATCGTCAAGGCCAGCGGGATCACGGTCCACACAACTTCCAGCGGGATGTTTTTCTTGGGCGGGTTCGAGCGATCCACTTTCGCGCCGCGGCGGTACTTGATAGCGAAGTAAAAAATCACAAGGCAAATCAGCGCTGTGAAAAACACGCCGACGCCGAGCTGAAACAAATACAGCACATCGACGCGCTGGGCTTCGACAGAGGCTTGCTCGGGAAATAATCGAAATTGAGGTTCCATGACTTAACTTGTGGGCGAAACATCTTCGTTGATCTGGCGGGCACTGTTGATGCGTCTTTCGCGGCGGATGGCCACGACGATGAATGTCACGAGTGTCAAAACGGTCGCCGCCCCGCCCAATCGTAAGGCGCTCATGATCGCCAGGCCGTACTTTCCAGTTGTCGGATCGTAGTCGTAACAGAGCAACAACACGCGATCGGCCAGCGTACCGATCTTGTTTTCGGAAGCTTCGACCAAACCTAGACGCAGATCGCGCGGTGGATAATCGACGCCGTAGAAATAGCGTGAAATCCTTCCTTGCGGTGTTAATACCACGATGCCGGCCCCGTGTGCGAATTGGCCGGTTTTGTCGTCGTAGGCGTAGCGAAAACCGACCGCATTCGTAAGCCGCTCGATGGAGTCCTGCTCGCCGGTCAGAAAATGCCAGCCCTGTTCCGCACCGGCGCGACCGTATTGTTTCAAATAGATGCGCTTCTTGGCTGTCGCGTCTATGGGACCTTCGCGCGGATCGAAGCTGACGACGACGACATTAAAGTCGCGGCCCGCGTCGAGCGACAGCGACCGCAGGCTGCTCACCAGTCCGTCCTG
>JBGTKH010000017.1:0-5854 GCA_041744735.1 Pirellulaceae bacterium
AACGGGGTCGGGTGTTCATAAATTCATTTTTTGCCGACAAGCGTAATACATTTCGAGAACCTCTTGCTCGCAAAAAATGAATTTCTGAACACCCGACCCCGTTGCGGAGGATTCGTCGAATGCCATCGCCATTTCCCGGAATGGACCCGTTCTTGGAACATCCAGAGGTCTTTCCGTGCCTGCATCACGCATTGATCTTTTGTCTGCAGGAGGCACTTCAGCCGCGCCTGCCCGATCCTTACTTTGCCAAAACGAGCGAGCGTGTCTGGATTGAATCGGCGGAGCGGTACGTCGAGCCCGACGTCGAAGTGATGCGGCGCGATCAGCGGCGTTCCGCACCGCAAGAGTCGTCGGGCGGCGTGGCGTTGGCAACCGCCTCGCGCTCCAAACTGGTGATTGTCACCGTGCCGGAAGTGCCTGACGATGAATACCGGCAGCCGTTTCTAGACGTATATTCCTGGCAAGGTTCGGACAAACGACTGGTCACGTCCATTGAAGTCCTCAGCTTGTCCAACAAAACCGCGGGACGGAAAGGCCGCGATTTGTATTTGCGGAAACAGGAAGAGTTACTCAACAGCAACGTGCACTTAGTCGAAATCGACCTGCTGCGAGGCGGCGAGCATACCACGGCGGTGCCCAGACATCAGGCCCTCGGGCAAGCCGGGCCGTTCGACTATCACGTGTCGATTCATTGCTTCGACGAGCCGACAAAGTTCTGCGTTTTTCCGATTCCCCTGCGTGAGCGGCTGCCGGAAATCGCCATTCCGCTGCTGCCCGGCGATCCGCCGGTGCCGATCGACCTGCAAGCCGTCTTCCAGCGGGCCTACGACTCGGGTCCTTATCATCGCGAAGTACGTTACTCCGAGGATTCAATCTTTCCGCCGCTCGCCCCCGATCAAACGCAATGGGCCAACGACGTGTTGCAGGCGAGTGGCAAGCGGACCGTCACCAACTCAAGAGCGAGCGAACTGTGATCGACATCGAAGACATCTGCGAACCGGAATGGGCGGAGTGGTATCGCTTGACGCCTCAAGAGCGTTGGGAGGAAAGCATGAAGTTATGGAGCACCTATCTTGCCCTGGGAGGATCACTTGACCCCGAGCCCGATACTCAAAGTCCTTTCTTCGATGCGGAAGAATGGCGTGAACTGTTTGCTGATGGGCGGCCAGGCGTGCGTGTTGTACGGCGCAGCGGAGTTTAGCCGTGACACGGACTTGGCGATTCTAGCGGACGCGGAGAATCTCGGCCGGCTACAAAACGCGCTGGACGAACTACAAGCCGAGTGCATCGCAGTGCCGCCATTCGAGGCCGCGTATTTGGAAATGGGACTGGCCGTGCATTTTCGTTGCCAACATGCCGAGGCGCGGAACATGCGCGTCGACGTGATGTCGAGGATGCGCGGCGTGGAGAACTTTCCTGCGTTATGGAGCCGTCGGACGACGTTCGCAGGCGGCGAGACGATCGACGCGCTTGCCCTGCCCGATTTGGTCCAAGCGAAGAAGACGCAGCGCGACAAAGACTGGCCAATGATCGCGCGTTTGGTCGAAGCGAACTTTTTTGCTAACGTAGATCATCCCACGCCGCAGCAAATCGACTTTTGGCTGCGTCAACTGCGCACGCCGTCACTGCTAATTTCCGTTGCCCAGAGATTCACTGCCGAGTGTGACCAAACAATCTTGGACCGGTCTTTATTGACGCTTGCCAAGGCGAACGATGTTGGCAGACTGGCCCAAGCACTCTATGAGGAGGAGCAACAAGAGCGTGAAGCCGATCGTCGGTACTGGTTGCCACTGAAACACGAGTTGTCGCGCTTGCGGCGATTGAAACGGTCGAAGTGAAGCGGAAGTGTCAGCGGGTTCCCTTCCAACTTTGTGCTTTAGTCATTCGGTCTTCGTCATTCTTTCGTTACTCGTCATTGGGCATTCGTCATTTCACTGTCTGTCCAAACAACGCCTCGCGCATCCCAGGCACCGGCCGACCTTGCTTGTCGTCCCAGAATTTGAAGCCGGCTTTCCAGTCCCAGATGGCCCAGCCCATGTTGGCTTCGTCGAGTGCTTGTCGGAAGGTGGCGTAATAGCTGGCGCGGGATGCTGCGTCGGCTTTCTCGTAGCTGCCAAATTCGCCGAAATGGATCGGGCGGCCGTAGTAATCGGACCACTCCTTGGCCTCGGCGACCTGCGGGCGGAAGGCGCGCGGGCTGCACGGGTTTTGATCGCTGGGCAGTGTGTTGTACTGGTGCAGCCAATCGCGAACGTGTGGGCTCAGTGCCGCCGTCGAACTGGGGACCAGCGGCGCGGCGGGCGGGCCGGGGAATTGGATGCCGGTGATTTTCGTGTCGGGCCCGGACCAGCTTGCGCCTTGATGAGTGAAATAGAACGGATCGTAGCAGTGCACGCTGACGATCACGTTCTGCTCGTCGTCGGGCAGTCGCAGCGACGGCAGTTCGCTCACTTGATTCCAGCGGCTGGGGCCGACGAAGATTGTGCGCTGCGGATTGCTCGTGCGAATCTGGCGAATCGTCTCGGCGTAGATCGGATTCATCATCGCGGTCGTGGCCGCGCCGTGCGGTTCGTTCAGTAGCTCGAACGCAACGCCCGTACCGGACGATGCATAATGAGCCGCCACTTGCCGCCAGATCGCGTAGAACTTCTCGGTGTTCGCCGCGGGGTCATCGGTGAACTGGTCGAAGTGGTGCAAGTTGACGATCACGTTCAAGCCGCGCTCGACAGCGCTGTTGACCAGGAAGTCGGCCTTGGAAAATATCTCGTCGCGCAGTTGAAATTGCGGCGCCGGCCCGGCGTAGTGATGCCAGCCGACGGGCAACCGCACGTGGTCGAAGCCTTCCTTGCGAATGTGATCGAAATCGGCCGCCGTGTAATGAGCGCCCCAGTCTTGACCGGGCGGGGCTTCCAAATAGTTGCTGATGTTCACGCCCCGCATGTATTGCCTGGCGGCCTGATGAGCCGGCGTGTTGCGGTCCGTGATGCGTGCCATCTCGTGATATCCTTCGGGACTCACAGCGCGAGCGAACAAACGCAAAGTGACCGGCACTTTTCCGCGCACCTTCAGAATTGCGGACAACGTTTGATTGTGCCACGTGCGAGCGTACCGCCGGCCATCGACTGCGGTGACTGAATCGGCGGCCGCTTCGACAACACCACCGCGGCTCTGCCAACCGGCGCGCCCGTCGTTGCCCTCTTCAAAGCTGCCGTTGACCAGCGTCGCGCCGTCGGTTTTCAGCGCGTCCCACAGAATCTCCTGACGGTAAAGCACGCCGGGCGAAGCTTCTTCCCACGCGCCCATCAACATCAACGTAACGTGACCGTCCGCGGCCGGCGTGAATTGAATGGTGAATTCACGCCACGCGCGATGCGTGACCGACAAGTTGACCGTGTACCCGCGCGGCCGTTCCGCTTCCGGCCGCCAATTCATGCGCTCGAGCGACCCGTTGCCGACGAGCAACCGCCCGCCATCAATCTCCCGCACTGGCTCGTCCGCCCACAAATCCAGCCGCGCCGTTCCGGCGAGCTTCACGGGATTGGCCGCCGGCAAACCCGCCGCAACATGGACGGCGATAACAAACGCACTGAGCCCGCACAAGAACGTTTTCATCGAGCTCCTTCCAGACAGCCGCGATTCAGCAGAATCGTGCGCTGGGCGCAGGCGGCGGCTTGTTCTTCGTGAGTGACCAGCAGGATCGTGCCGCCCGAGGCGTGGAATTGGGACAGAAGCTGCAGCACGGCCGCGGCGTTCTGCGGGTCGAGGTTGCCGGTCGGTTCGTCGGCCAGCAGCAGCTTGGGGCGGTTCAGCAGGGCCCTCGCCATTGCCACGCGCTGACGTTCACCAGCGCTCAACTGGCCGGGGCGATGCAGGCGGCGATCGCTGAGCCCGAATTGTTCCAATAGTTCGTTGGCGTATGCTCGAACTGCAGGCTGCGAGTTCGACGGCGCGGCGACCAGCACATTGTCGAGCACCGAGAGATACGGCAACAGATGAAACATCTGAAAGACGAAGCCCACGTTATCTGCGCGGAATTGTGCTCGATTGGCGGACGACATGCCCGACACGTTGCGGCCCCCGACCGTCACGCGGCCGGACGTCGGCAGTGCCAAACCGCCAATCAAGGCCAGTAACGTCGACTTGCCGCAGCCGCTAGGACCGCGGACCGCCACGAACTCGCCCTGCTGAATGTCGAGCGTTACGTCATCCAGCGCGCGAACCTCGCGCTGAGCGGTTTGATACACCTTACTAACAGCTTCCAATGCAATCATGGCGGTATGAATAAGGGGTCGGGAGTCTTTTTCATGTCGGCGAGTAATGATTCTGGCCACTGGAGTCGATCTCCGCCGACATGAAAAACACTCCCGACCCCGTTCTGTTGCGGCCAGCCTAACGCGGCCGCAGAACCAGCAGCGTGAGCACGAACAAGACAACGAGCGCCGCGACGACGCCGACACCGATCGTCACAGTTCCGTATTCTCGCTGAACACTTTCCGATGCATTGCGTGCGGCGTTCGATGCGGCAGCGACCTTCTTTTCTTGTGCATTGCCGCTCGCCGGTGCCGCTTGCTTTACGGGTGCGCTACTGTTTTTTGGCTGATCGACGATCGGAGTCTCTTGCACGGGTGGCGGCGGCGTTGCTGGAGTATCGACGACAGTCGGTTCGGTGCTGGCTACTTCCGTGTCGCTGGTGGCGGGCACCGGCGGCTTCTCCGATTCAGGAGCCGACGACGGAATCAGCAACTCGGGGAAAAAACTGTCAGCGCCGAATTTGCCTTCGTTGCCCTCCTCCGTGCCAAACTTGGCGGCCAGCTTCTCGGATGCCAGTTCCCAGTCGTAACGTACCAGCATGTCGGCACCGGGGTTCTGCTCTTTCACGGTGCACGAACAAGCGCCGCTGAGAAACTGAATGCAGTCGCCCAAGTTATCGCTGGTGATGCCTTTGCCAATGTACGGCGGCAGAGCCCGGCCGCGGCCGTACATCGCGAACACCATCGGATCGTTGAAGTCTTTCAAATCACTTTCGACCGTCAACAGCGACCGCACGAACCACGCTTCCTTTGCATCCGTGCGTGAGACTTTGACAAAACCAACTTCGGGCTTGACCTGCTTGTCTTCGTTCGGCTGCGGAGCGGGCTCACCGAAGGCACTTGGCGGCGGCTGGAACAAGTTGACCTTGCCGTCGGCCACGGCCTTGATCAAATCGCGGACCTCTTTCTCGGCCGCTTGATTGGCCGTCTCGTCGTCGCACGTAAGCAACAGCAGCACGCCGGCACAGCCGCTTTCGAGCTGCTGAGCTAACTGCTGACGCGCCGGCGATTCCACAAGCGACTTGACCGCAGCTTCGTCCAACGTCCCCGTGAACAACTCAACTCCCATCGGCGTGACGACCATGTGCGCGGGCAGCGCGCGGTCTTCACGCTTCAGCCAAGCTTGCTTGACATCCGGCGGAACGGATTTCAACTCCTTGTCTTTGCTCAGATCAACCGGCAAGGACACAAGATTAGCAGGCTGCTGCTCGTCGTCGACGTACTTGTTGACGATCTGATGAACGGGATTGTCGATCGGGCCGCTTGTTTCGTCGTAGAAGTAATAGATTTCGTACGGCGCCGGCTGCCAGCGATACATGGCGTAGCGATAGACGGGCGTGTCACACGCGCCGGCTTCGATGGGCAAGCCAACCGCCAATAGCACCGCCGCGAGTAGGCTTGTAAAGTTCACGCTCGAACGAAGACCCCGCGTAATCATGACCGCCTCCTTCTGTAAGTTCGTTCAAGATAGCATGATGGCACTGGCCCGGCAACAAAACTTGGAGTGCGGCGACTCGTCGCCGCTTTGGGAGTTTTGGATCTTC
>JBGTKH010000018.1:0-2760 GCA_041744735.1 Pirellulaceae bacterium
CGCAGCGACCGATACGAATCGGGCCTTGACATGGGCGACAACGAAAGCCTGTACAGCGGCGACGATCTGGACTTGGTGCGCTACACGGGCCACGAATTTCAGACGGACTACCGGCCGCTGGCCGACCGCCACGTCGCGGCCCGAGAGGGCGAAATCTTCGGCAGCGCTCATGCGGCCGGTTTTCAAGCCGCGTTTTGCGACGGCTCCGTACGCACAATCAACTACACTATCGCACAGACTGTTCACAGCCGCTTGGGCCGGCGCAATGACGGACAGCCCGTGCAGTTGGGGCCATGACTGTAATCGGAAACAGCAAGTTCAAAGGCCCAAACTCAAAGCACGAAGTATGAAACACCATGTGACGATTCTCATGAATCACCGAATGATTGTGGCGTACGTGTTCTGGTCGGCAATTCTTGCCGGTTGCAGTGGTCCCCAGCAGCCAGTTGAACAGAAGGTGACGTGCCGTTCTCCCAATTCCGAAAAGGAAACGCGCGTGGTGCAGTGGAAGTTCGACGCGGTGCGCGAGGCCTTGCTCAAAGTGGTGCCGCAGGACGAGGCGGGAGTTTCTGTGCGTGACTTGCCTCAGCGGATTGAAGCCGTCCCTATCTGGTCCACCTAGTGGTCCTGACGACAACCGGCGAGGCGGCAATCGCTTTGCCAATCATTGGCTGGGCCAAGTGCCTGTCCCACTGCCGGCGGCGTACGTTCAGGGCATCGACGTGCAGAAGTGGGATTTCGAGTCGAACAAGCTTGGCTCTTAAATGCGAACTGCCCCAGCCGTGTAAGACTGCCCTCAAAACCGTAGCCCAGATTGAGGACATACACTCCTAACACGGTGATCGTCAGCAGTTGTGCTGTTTGACTTCTCCACGCTCTTGCGTCTTGCGCCGGCGACAACGCGCGCCACAACAGCCAGATGATCGGCCACAGCAGAAAAAAGATAATGAACGTCGCGCAAATGATTACTCCAGACACAGGCGCGGCGGCACTGGGCGCCGCGGCTCTGTATGGTTTTTGGCATTGGCTGCGCCGACCCGATTGGAGTCAGGCATTCATGGCCGGGCTGCTGCTGGGATTGACCGAACTTTGCAAGACGCCCTCGTATTTGCACGGCGAAGTGCGCCGCGGCGGGTGGTGGTATTACTATCTGTGTGCGCTAGCGGTCAAGGTCCCGCTGGGAACGTGGATCTTGCTGGGGCTTTCACTTGTGCTCGGTCTGTCGCGGGCCGGCTATCGGTCCAGGTGGCGCGACGAGATTGTACTGCTTCTGCCGCTGTTGCTCATCTTGACGTTTGTCAGTGCGCAAACGGGCATCAACAAACATCTGCGCTACCTGCTTCCGATATTTCCATTGGCCTTTGTGTGGGCCAGCCGTGTGGCATGCTGTGTAGAAAGGAAGCAGTGGAAAATCGCGGCCGTGGCTGCGGGCGCGCTGCTTTGGTCCGTGGCCAGCAGCTTGTGGGTCTATCCGCACAGCTTGTCCTACTTCAGCGAATTGGCTGGCGGCCCGCAGTACGGGCACGAGCACTTGCTCAGCAGCAACATTTCCTGGGGGCAAGACCTGCTGTACTTGAAGCGCTGGCTCGATCAGCATCCGGAAGCTCGTCCGCTGCACATGGCCGTGCATGCAGCATTCGATCCACGGGACGCGGGAATCGAGTTTACGCTGCCACCCCCCGGACCCGCGAGCCGTGATGAATTAGACGGGAACACACCCGCCTCGTTCGACATCAAACCGGGTTGGTACGCAATCGACGTGAACCTCCTACAAGGTTTTCCATATGCCATCCCCGACGGTACGGGAAACACATTCAGCGCGCACCAACAGCAGTTCACTTACTTCAAGCGATTCAAGCCCGTGGCGATGGCCGGCTACTCAATCTACATTTACCACGTCACCGCCGAAGACGTGAGGTGACTACAGTGTTTCATCGGCGTGAGATGAGCCAACCGCGGGTCATGCATGTTATCACTTTGCTGATCAGCGGCTGCAACTTGCTACAATGTACGTGGTTCGGCCACATCATTCGCTAGAGACGATTTGTCGCTGTATGCCCACGCTGTTAATTGTCGACGACGAGCAAAACGTGCTTTACTCGCTGGAGAAGGCCCTGCGCACCGGCGAACTCGACGTGCTTACCGCCCGCACGGCGAAACAAGGTATCCAACTGGTGCAGCAGCGCAAGCCCGACGCGGTGCTGCTGGACGTGCGGCTGCCCGACATGTCGGGACTGGAAGCCTTCGACGAAATCCACAAGCTCGACGCGCGGCTGCCCGTCATCATGATCACCGCGTTCGCCGCCACCGAGACAGCCATTGAAGCCATGAAGCGCGGGGCGTATGAGTATCTGCTCAAGCCGGTCGAATTGCGACAATTGCGAGAAGTCATCGGCCGGGCGATCGAATTGAGTCACCTCGCACACGTGCCGGCAGTGTTTGAGGACGATGAACCCGCGAACCAGATCGCCGACCGCATTGTCGGCCGCTGCCCGGCGATGCAAGAGGTTTACAAAGCGATCGGCCGGGTAGCGCAGTCGGACGTCACGGTGCTGATCCTGGGTGAAAGCGGCACGGGCAAGGAGCTGGTGGCCCGCGCGATCTATCATCACAGCCGCCGCAACGCGCAAACGTTTCTGGCGTTCAACTGCGCGGCGATCCCCGACACGCTGCTGGAAAGCGAACTGTTCGGCCACGAACGAGGTTCGTTCACCGGCGCCGATCGGCGGCGGATCGGCAAGTTCGAGCAAGCCAGCGGCG